>URVK01000131.1 GCA_900551305.1 uncultured Collinsella sp. | reverse complement strand
GCAGCTCAACAGATAAGGAGGAAGGCCGAGGCCATCTCCTGCGGCATCGGCTACACCGTCGAGTCCGGCCCCATGGTCGACACCTCCTACTACAACTTCACCGCGCTCAACGCCCCCATGGATCACCCGAGCCGCTCGGCCCGCGATACCTTCTACGTGGTCGACAACAACCCCGGCAGCGTCGCGCACCCCGAGGCACATGCTCACGGCGAGTCCGACGTGCTGCTGCGCACCCAGACCTCGGGCGTGCAGATCCACACCATGGAGTCGCAGAAGCCGCCCATCTATATGATTTGCCCGGGCACCGTCTATCGTCCCGACACGGCCGACGCCTGCCACCTGCCGCAGTTCAACCAGATCGAGGGCCTGGTCGTCGACGAGGGCATCACCTTTGGCGACCTTAAGGGCACGCTCGACTACTTTGTTAAGTGCATGTTTGGCGAGGACCGCAAGACGCGCTACCGCCCGCACTTCTTCCCCTTCACCGAGCCTTCCTGCGAGGTGGACGTGAGCTGCCACATGTGCGGCGGCAAGGGCTGCAACTTCTGCAAGCACAGCGGCTGGATTGAGATCCTGGGCTGCGGCATGGTCGACCCAAACGTCCTGATCAACTGCGGCATCGATCCCGAGAAGTACACCGGCTTCGCCTTTGGCATTGGCGCCGAGCGCGTCGCGGCCTTGCGCTACGACCTGCCCGACCTCAGAACTCTCATGACGGGCGATATGCGTTTCCTGAATCAGTTCTAGGCTGCGGCTTGCCCAAGCACGGCACCTCGGCGCTCATTCGTCGCTTGCGTACCAAAGTACGCGGCGCTCCTCTTTCGGGCCGATCTGCCGCACTTGGACAACCCTCGCTTTGTAAGGAATGTTCACAAAGTTGAAGTTTCCACCTGCATCTCTTCGCAGGCTTTCAGTATGAAAGGAGAGCTAGATGCGTGTTTCTTACGACTGGCTCAAGACCATGATCGATATTCCGGAGGATCCCAAGACCCTTTCGGACGAATATATCCGTACCGGCACCGAGGTCGAGGCGATCGACACCGTGGGCGAGTCCTTCGACCACGTGGTGACCGCCAAGGTGCTCACCAAGACCCCGCACCCCGATAGCGACCATATGTATGTGTGCTCGGTCGACGTGGGCGACAAGAACCTCGACGCCGACGGCAACCCCGCTCCGCTGCAGATCGTCTGCGGCGCGCAGAACTTCGAGGCCGGCGACCACATCGTCACGGCCATGATTGGCGCTGTCCTGCCCGGCGACGTCAAGATCAAGAAGAGCAAGCTTCGCGGCGTCGTGTCCATGGGCATGAACTGCTCCGCGCGCGAGCTCGGCCTGGGCGGCGACCACTCCGGCATCATGATCCTGCCCGAGGATACGCCCTGCGGCATGCCGTTTGCCGAGTACGTGGGCTCGAGCGATACCGTGCTTGACTGCGAGATCACGCCCAACCGTCCCGATTGCCTGTCCATGATCGGCATGGCCCGCGAGACCGGCGCCATCTTCGACCGCGATTTCCACGTTGAGCTGCCTGCCATCAAGGCCGAGACCGGCCGCGCGACCGACGACGAGCTTTCGGTCGAGATTGCCGACGAGGGCCTGTGCGACCGCTACGTCGCCCGCATCGTGCGCAACGTGAAGGTCGGCCCCTCGCCCGACTGGATGGTCAAGCGCCTCAACGCCCTGGGCGTGCGCCCGCACAACAACATTGTCGATATCACCAACTACGTGATGATGCTCACCGGTCAGCCGCTGCACGCCTTTGACCTGGACACCTTTGCCGAGCGCGATGGCCGCCGTCGTGTGGTGGTCCGCGCCGCCCAGCAGGATGAGAAGTTCACGACGCTCGACGGCGAGGAGCGCACGCTCGACGCCGGCATGGGTCTCATCACCGACGGCGAGCGCCCCGTGGCGCTGGCCGGCGTTATGGGCGGCATGGATTCCGAGATCGAGGACGACACCGTCGATGTGATGGTCGAGAGTGCCTGCTTCAACGCCGGTCGCACCTCGCACACCAGCCGCGACCTGTCCCTGATCTCCGACGCCTCCATTCGCTTTGAGCGCCAGGTTGACGAGACCGGCTGCGTGGACGTCGCCAACGTTGCCTGCGCGCTCATCGAGGAGATCGCCGGCGGCGAGGTTGCTCCCGGCTATGTCGACGTTTTCCCTGCGCCCAAGACTATCGACAGCATCAAGCTGCGCCTGGCCCGCGTGCATGCCATCTGCGGTGCCGACATCGAGCCCGAGTTTATCGAGCGTTCGCTCACCCGCCTGGGCTGCACCGTCGAGCGCGACGGCGATGACTTCATGGTCACCCCGCCGAGCTTCCGTCCCGACCTGCCGCGCGAGATCGACCTGATCGAGGAGGTCCTGCGCCTGTGGGGCATGGGCCGTGTGACGGCGACCATCCCGGCTGCCAAGAACCACATCGGCGGCCTGACCCGCGAGCAGAAGCTCACCCGCAAGGTCGGCGAGATCCTGCGCGCCTGCGGCCTCAACGAGACCACGACTTTCGGCTTTGCCGCCCCGGGCGACCTGGAGAAGATCGGTATGTCCACCGAGGGTCGCGGTTGCCCCGTGGTGCTCATGAACCCGCTGGTAGCCGAGCAGACCGAGATGCGTCGTTCGCTGTTGCCGGGCCTGCTGCAGTCCGTGGCCTATAACGAGGCCCACGGCACGCCCAACGTGCACCTGTACGAGGTCGGCAGCCTGTTCCACGGTCGCGAGAACGCCAGCCTGCCCAAGGAGACCAAGTCCGTGGCGGGCGTGCTCTCGGGCCAGTGGAGCGAGCAGTCCTGGAACATGAAGTACCGCAAGCTGCGTTTCTTCTTTGGCAAGGGCATTGTCGAGGAGCTGCTCGCCCAGCTGCGCATCGAGAAGGTTCGCTTCCGTCCCGTCGAGGGCGAGGGCTACGCTTTCTTGCAGCCGGGTCGTGCGGCCGAGGTTCTGTCCGGCGGCACCGTACTGGGCTGGGTCGGCGAGATTCACCCCGAGGCGCGCGAGGCGATGGGCATCGATGAGGTCGTCGTTGCCTTTGAGCTCGATCTGGACAAGCTGATCAAGGGCGCCCGCAATCAGGAGAACTACCGCGAGTTCTCGCAGTACCCGGCTGTTGAGCACGACCTTGCTATCGTGGTCGACAATGCTGTGACCTGCGAGGATCTTGAGCGCCGCATTACCAGCGCCGGCGGCAAGCTGCTCGAGGGCGTGCGCCTGTTCGACGTCTACCGCGATCCCATCCGCATCGGAGCGGGCAAGAAGTCCATGGCCTTTGCGCTTACGTATCGCTCCGACGACCACACGCTCACCAGCGAAGAGGTCGAGAAGGCGCACCAGAAGATCGTCACCAAGGTATGCAAGGGCGTAAACGGCGAGGTCCGCGGATAGGGCTTGCGCTGGGGTATGGGTCAGCGGTGGTTGCCGCCGAGTCTTACGTGACCGCTATGCTCGATATAAGGCACCGTTGAGCCTTCATATATGACACGCGCATTACATAACGGCGTGCTGCTTTGTCGGCAGTGCGCCGTTTTGCTATGATAGCCCGCGGCGTGTTACGAATCTTACAATGCGTAACACTGACAAGGTGATTTAAGCGGCGTTGCAATTCTGTGCGCCGATAACCGGGAGGCGCCCATGCACATTCCAGATAATTATCTGTCCCCGCAGACGGATGCCGTCATGGCAGTGGCAATGGTGCCCGTTTGGGTCCACTGCATCAAAAAGGTGCGTGCCACGCTCGATCGCGAGCACATGGCTTTCCTGGGCATCTGCGCCGCATTTTCCTTCTTGCTCATGATGTTCAACGTGCCGCTGCCCGGCGGCACCACGGGTCACGCCGTCGGCGGCGCGCTCATCGCGCTGCTGCTGGGCCCGGAGGCCGCGGCCATTGCTGTCTCGGTCGCGCTGGCGCTACAGGCACTACTGTTTGGCGACGGCGGCATCCTGTCCTTTGGCGCCAACTGCTTTAACATGGCCTTCGTGCTGCCGTTTGCCGCTGCTATCGTGTTCCGTGCGCTCAACAGCCGTCTGCACGACAAGAGCTGGGGCACCTCGGTTTCGGCCATCGTAAGCGGCTGGGTCGGCCTGTGCCTGGCGGCCCTGTGCGCGGCAATCGAGTTTGGTATTCAGCCGATGCTCTTTACCAACGCTTCGGGCGCGCCGCTGTACTGCCCCTTCCCGTTGTCTATTGCCATTCCTGCCATGATGATCCCGCATATGCTGGTTGCCGGCGTGGTCGAGGGCGTGGCGACGGCTGCGATTTACGGTTTCATTAAGAAGACGGCGCCGAGCGTTATCGTCGGGCCCGAGGCCGTCGATGGCCAGCTTGCTGCCGAGGGCGCTGCTGCCAAGAAGACCTCGCTGGTCCCCACACTCATCCTGGTTGCCGTGCTTGTCGTGGCCACGCCGCTGGGCCTGCTGGCCACGGGTGACGCCTGGGGTGAGTGGGACGCCGAGGGCGCCGCGACCGCCGTTCAGGAGGCTGGTGACAACAGTCTGCAGACTTCGGTCGGCCTCGATACCCCGACCTTTGCCGACGCTCTGCCCACGGGCGATTATCTGCAGGCCTATTCCGAGGAGCAGGGTCTTGGCTTTGCCGGCCAGGCCGCGATGTATATTCTTTCGGGCGTGATTGGCGTGGCGGTGCTCACCATCGCATTCCGTCTGATTTCGCTGACGGTCAAGGAAAGCGGTGCTCATGGCAATAGCCAAGCTGCCTAGCTGGCTTGCGGCCGAGGAGCGATACGAGCCCGCGGGGGTTCGGCATCGAGTGATGCAAAAGAATGTCCTGCACCTGGCGAGCCTGCTTGAGCGGGTTCGCCTGGGTGGAGGCGCGCACGAGGGCGGGTCGATGGTCGACCGCGCCCTTTCTTGCGTTTCGGCTCCGGTGCGCCTGGTGGGGATGTTCGTTTGCGTCCTGTGCGTGTGTCTGACGCAGAGCCCGCTGTACCTCATGCTGATGGCGGCTATCGCACTGGTGCTCGTTGCCGTGCGCCCCGTACGCGGACTGCGGGCAACCTTTGTGCCGGCGCTTGGCGCTGCGGGGCTCGCGGTGGTTCTGGCGCTGCCCGCCTTGCTGCTGGACGCTTCTGCCGCGGGCGCCATGCTCAAGATTGCGCTCAAGACCTTCATTAATGTGTCGCTAGTGCTGGGCGTTTCGTGGACCCTCACGTGGAGCCGCATGTCGGCGTCGCTCAAGATGCTGCATCTACCCGACGAAGTTATCTTTACGTTTGATATGGCGCTCAAGCACATCGAGGTGCTGGGTCGCACGGCGCACAATCTGTGCGAATCGGTCATGCTGCGCAGCGTGGGTCGTGCGCCTGCGGGTTTTTCGCGCACCGACTCGCTGGCGGGGACCATGGGGGAGACGGTTTTCAGCACTATTCA
>URVK01000130.1 GCA_900551305.1 uncultured Collinsella sp. | reverse complement strand
TGGCATAGGATGTCGAGCAGCTCGATAAAGTCGCGAATGACTTCACGCGGCGTCAGATGTGTGTCGGCTCCCACACGACCGAACTCGATCTTGAGGAAGTCCACCAAGTCGTTCTCGGTAAGCGTGGGCGTCCAGCCAAAGTAGCCGGCGTGAATTTGCATGAGTTTTTCGATCAGCACCAGCAGCTCCTCGTAGGTGAGTGGCTGCAGACGGATGATGGGCGCGAGCATGTCCTTAAGGTCCTCGCGTGCAAAGCGGCCTTGAGCGAGTCGGCTGCGCAGGGCCTCGTAGGAGAACACGCCGCGGCGGCGGTCTTCGATGGAGGTTGGCGTGCCGCCCATGATCATGCCCAGGTACTGCGCCTTGCCCTGGAGTGTGTCGTTGTACATGGTCAGGATCTTCTCGTAGTTGTACTGGCGCGTGATCGCGTTGGGAATCTTATACAGATTCACGAGCTCGTCGATGAGCACCAACATACCCTTGTAGCCGCTGCAGACCAAAAAACGCGCGATGAGCTTAACGTAGTCGTACCAGTCGTCATCGCTGATGATGGTCGAGGAGCCCAGCTCGGCGCGAGCCTCGCTCTTGGTACGGTATTCGCCGCGGATCCATTTGGTCACGCGGCTCATGGCTTCTTCGTCGCCCTCGGATACGGCCGTGCGATAGCGGCGGAGCATGCGGGTGAAGTCGAAGCCGTGGACCATTTCCTCGAGCGGGGCCAGTTGGGCATTGACAACCGACTCGTCGACGTCGGCGTACGAGGCGACCCAGCGATCAAGAATAAGGTTGAGCGCACCGCCCTCGGGGCGCGTCTTGGTCGATATATTGCGTATGAGCTCGCGGTAGGTGGCAAGGCCCTGCCCCTGCCCGCCCTGCAGACGGCGCTCGGGGGATAAGTCTGCATCGGCGACGACGAATCCCTCACCCATGGCGTGCGTGCGGATGGTCTGGAGCAAAAAGCTCTTGCCGGCGCCGTAACGACCGACCAGAAAGCGGAAGCTCGCACCACCGTCGGCGATGAGACTCAGATCGGTGAGCAGGGCGCGGATCTCGACCTCGCGCCCTACGGTAATGTAGGGAAGGCCGATGCGCGGGACCACGCCGCCCTTGAGCGAGTTGAGAATGACGGCAGCGACGCGCTTGGGCACGCGGGGTGCTGCGGATGCGGTATCACTCATGGTCTAGGTATCCTCTCACGTCTGCTTCGTAGTCCTCAATAATCTGCGGCCCTGCCGCGCTAAATTCAATTACGGTGTCGCCCACCAGGTCAAAGAGCGCCTCGTTGATGGTATCGACGAGCATGTCCTCGCTCTGTCCCGAGTGCGCCACTGCCGATGTCGCTTGCGCTGCGTTTTGCTCGAGCAGTGCGCGAAGGAAGGCATCTGCGGCGGGCGCGAGTTCGTTTGTGGCGTCAGCGGGCGCAGCAGCTGCGAACGCGGGCGTCGGCGCGAGAAGCGGTGCCACGACACCAAACTGTTCGGTGGATATGGTCGGCTCGTCGGTCAAGTCCTGCCGAATGGATGCCACGACCGGTTCGACAATCGCGTCGGTTACGGGCTCGGCTTCCGGTTGCCCTGAGTCCGCTGCCTCGGCTTCTGCGGATGCGTCGTCCTCGCGTTCCTCATCGATCAAAAGCGCTTCGCGCGTTTGCGCGGCGGCGCTCCGAATGTGCCCCAGCTGGCTCAAATCGATATCGATCTTGATGGGCTGGTGTGCGGCGTCCCACGAAAGCCATGCCATGATCTCGTCATCGATGATCTTGGCCAGATATTTGGGGACCTTCTCCTCCTTCAGGGGGTGGGTGGGGTCTAGGGCCAGGCGTAGGCGTTGGTCGCAGGCGCGCATCATCTCACCAAGCTTGCTGCTTTTTTGCCTGCTGCCGTGAATTCGCATGCATTCCCAAAAGCCGTTTTGGCAGCGGTAGATGTGAATGGGGTCCAGGCGATATTCGCAGTCCTCGTGGCGCTCGGGCGCAAAGAACACGGCCGAGGCAAACATGGTGTAGGGCATGGCCGTCTCCTCCCCAAACAAGCTCGCTACGATGCCGGTCTTTCGGTGCGTGTCATAGTAGCGCGCCATACGGACATACACGGCGCATGCCACGTGGCGCAGGTCGCGATGGTGGGAACGGTCGAGCCGTGAGTTATTCAGGTTGTACGTGGAGAGGGCGTTTATAGCGGTCATGAGTCGCTCCTCGCCTGCCTCGTCGGGCGGAAGGGGGAGCGTGGGCTCGGAGGTTTTGCGACGCTTGGGGACTTGGGCCGACGGCGCCGGTACAGGCGAGAGGTCTCGCGCTGCGCGGCGTAGCTCGATAAGGGCGTTATCGAACATGACGGTTTTAGAGTCGCGAAGTAGCTTGGGGTCGAGTCCGTGGAAAACGGCGTAATCCTGCAGCCACACGCGCGCAAACCGGTCGATGCCGGGCTCGAAGGCGCGATAGACATCCCAAAAGGCCTTGATCTTGTTAAAACCTTCGAGCGGATCATCTACGCCAATGCCGCAAATCAGCTCATAGAGATACAGAAAGGCAAAGGATGTAGACGTTTCCTCGACGGTTCCGCGACGCACTTGGGCACGCCAGGTAAAGTAGCCGCGCAACTGTCGATCGCTCATGGCATTGTAGGTGGGAAAGTACGACTTAAAGGTGCCGTTGTAGGGGCAGTCGTCCTCAAAGTCGGCCATCAGCAGGCCCTGACGGTAAAAAAGCTCGGCTTCCGAAAGCCAGCGACCCGCGCCGCCTTTGGGGTCATCCTGCCAGCGCGATATCTCGCGCATCTTGCGGTATTGGTCGGGAAGGAAGTTCTGCATCTGTCGGCCGGTCTTGAGAATCGGCTCGTCTGCATAGACTTCATGTGAGAAGCGGGCAGACTGATGGGTCCGGGCCTCGGCCATAATGCGCTCGATGAGCATCTTGATGTCCTGGTCGGCCACCGCTCCTCCTCTCGAACGCAGCCACGGTGACCTCATATCATAGCACAGCATCAAACAGGTGTTCGAGATACCGCTGCGTTGATAGATTTAGAACAGGAGGGCGTAGATGACGGCGATGACGACGGAGGGGAGCATATTGGCCGTGCGGAAGGTCTGAGGACGGATGAGGTTGACGCCGACGCAGAAGATGAGCATGGAGCCTACGAGCGAAAGGCTGTTGAGGGCTGCCGTAGTCATGATGGGGGAGAGCGCGCCGGCAAACAACGTGATCGTCCCCTGGAACACGGCGACGGGCAGGGCGGAGAAAATGCAGCCGCGGCCAAGCGACGCCGTCATGGTGCAGACGATGATGCAGTCCAATGCGCCTTTCAGGGCAAGCGTTGACCAGTCACCGAGCAGACCGTCCTGGATCGATCCCACAATGGCCATGGCGCCGATACACACGGTGAGTGAAGTCGAGACAAAAGCGTTGGTGAACTCGTTATCGCCCTCGCTGCCGGTTTTGCGCTTGAGCCATTCGCCAAGGTTCTCGATGGCGGCTTCCAAGTTGACGGCCTCGCCGATGAGCGAACCGAGCGCAAATGAGACGATGAGCATGGTGGTACCGGTGGTCGCTAGCGCCTTTCCATCGATGATGAGCATCTTTTGCATGGTGCCGCCCAGGCCGATAAACAGGACGCACAGCCCCGATGCTTTCATGAGCGTGTCTTGGATACGCGGTGTAATGAAGCGGCCGCCCGCTAATCCTAAAAGACCGCCCGCAACTAAAAGCACAACGTTGATGATTGTTCCCAAGCCCGGCATGAGCCCTCCTGTATTGATGCAAACGTGGCAATCGTAGCAGAACGAAATGCGAGGTACATCGCGACTCATCTAATACGTTATATAAGGGGTATTAGGAATGATGTGCAGCATTTAAGCCTCAGGTGGTTGTCGGGACATAGGGATAGTATTCAAAGCGCAGTGTCATAAGCCGCTGCGGGGATTCAATAGCCGCGGCGATGATATTGGCATCGCGGGCACGATCAAACCCTTCGAGTTCGATCTGATACGAGACGTCTTGCATAATGTCCAGACGTCGCCAGGCTAGAAGTGTGTCGCCATCGAATTCCAGGGTCTTGCTTCCGTTTGCGGCAACGGCGTATAGACGCAGCTTGGCGGTGGTTGCAGGGTCGACAACTGTGACCTTTTTAATTTCGTTTCGAGTATTCTTGGCGCCCAACAAGGTGAGCAGTGTTGGGGCCACGACCTCGCCCGATGGCAAAAAGACGACTTCGATGGATTCAGGAAATGCGATGATAGCCGACTTGCGGACGGGCTGATTGGCGGCGGCAACTTCGATGTTCGCAGCGTCGATGACCTCTGTGTGGTCGAGCGCGGCAAGCACGCAGCAGTTACCTTCATCGATCTCTTGAGGATTAGCAAGCCCCAGGCTGTCCGCGAGCTCGGGATTGTTTGGATCGGCAGCGGGCTCATTCGGTGCTTCGAGAGAAGCTGGGACGCTGTTTGTCGGCGATGGCGTGTCGCCCGCACCTGCTTCTTTGACCGCGCTCTCCTCTTGTATGGTTGTGTTGATGGGCTCGTCGTTTGAGGGGAGCGTCTTGGCGTCAAGCGCGGAGGGGAGAATTCCGATGGCTCCGGATCCGTTCCACTCCATTTCGAGAAGCGCCGGGTCGGCAAGAATGCATTGCCTGCTTTGCGCGTGGGCATCGATTTCAATAGGGCCTGCCTCTATCCCTCGTGTAAGGCTGAGTGATCCGGCTGGCTTCTCGAAATGAGCGTCTGTGTCTTTGGTGCTGACGGCGTAGAACAGCAGGGACGCTTCTCCCGCCGCGATAACATCGGTACCGGCTTTGGTCAGCCGCAACGATGCCGTGAATGAGAGGGTGGGCTGCGCATCGTCTGCATTCGCGGCGGCGCAGCCCAGACATATACCGCCTCCTTTCTCGAAAAACGCACCGTCGAAGGCGACCTTCGCTCCGTTCGCCGAGTCATCGACCGAAGCGATGTCGATGCGCAGCTCTAAATTGCATGGATCGCCATCTGCATCGAGCACAACCGAGCGCCACGTGCAGACGGCGCACCCCGCCTGGGAGCCGTTTGCCTTGTTCGAACGCTTGATATCCACGACTATCGAGCCGTCCGTATTACGACGAAGGCATCCCGAGGTTGAGATCACGGCCTGTGCGATCGAAAAACGCTCGCACGCAATGGCGCTCGACGGATTTGGTGCGGAACTTAGGGCTACTGGTAAGGAGTCTGCCATGACGGGAGTCGCCCAAGCGGCGACAGGCGTTCCGGTTGCGAGCGCGCCGCAGAGTGCGACGACGGGCAAAAGGTTCTTCGATGCCATGGGGTCTCCTTAGCTAATTTAGTGCGGCCTGTCCGTGTTTTGTTTCTGGCTGCGTTTGATGTGCAGACCGAGGCCGGGGGTTCCCCCCCCCGCTGCTGTGGGTTGCGACGA
>URVK01000129.1 GCA_900551305.1 uncultured Collinsella sp. | reverse complement strand
AGAATCGCCGCGCCTTCTTTGTTGCGCGCGGCATCCACACCGCCCGCCTTGGCCGGATCGATATCGGCAACCTCGCGCATATCTACCTTGGCATAGGCGCCTAGGCGTTTGGTGTATTCGGCGCACGCGTCCTTCCAAAAGCGCTCTTTGAGCTTGCCAACGCAAACAACGGTATATTTCACGCGCGTCTACTCCTTCGACTCGTTCTGAACTTTGCCGGCGGTCAGCATCTGCTCGAACATCGAGGCCGACTGTGAGAAATCGCTCGGCAGCACGACCGTCGAGGTTTTGCCCGTGCGAGCGAACTCCGTCATCATCTCGGACCACTGCGTAAACATGAACAGCTGGTTGGCCTCATCGTTGCCGACGCCCGTCTCCTGGATAATCTCGAGCGAGTCCTTGATGCCCAGCGCGATGGCTTTGCGCTGGTTGGCGATGCCTTCGCCTGCCTTTTCCATCGCCTCGGCCTCGGCGGTCGCCTCGGTAACGCGCTTGATGCGATCGGCCTCGGCGAGCTCCTGCGCAGCGGCGCGCTTTCGCTGGGCGGCGTTGATGTCGTTCATGGAGTTCTCGACCTCGGTCGGCAGCGCGATCTTGGTGATAAGTGTCGACACGAGGGTGAAGCCGTAGGCGGCCATCTGCTCGGACACGGTGGCGTTGACGTCCTTGGCGATATCGTCTTTTTTGGCAAAGACCTCATCGAGCGTGTAGACGGGGATGGAAGAGCGCAGGGCATCGGTGATGAAGTCACGCATTTGGTCGACGGGCTCCTGCAGCATGTAGTAGCTCTTGTAGATGCCCGAATCTGCCGGGCCGGCGCCCATGTCATAGCTCACGTGGTACTGAGCAGAGACCTCAAGGCCGATAGTCACGTTGTCTTGGGTCTTAACGTCGATGCCAAAACCGTTTTTCATGGTGCGCAGACTCACCGTGGCGGCTTTGCGGTCGATCACGGGCACCTTCATGTGGAAGCCCGCGTTGACGATGCGGTTGAACTTGCCCAGACGCTCGATGATCACAGCATGCTGCTGCTCAACGACATAGCAGGCGTTGGGGAGCAGTAGCAACAAAATAATGATGGGAAGTAGAAAGCTCGTAAGGGCAGCGATGATACCGGACAACAGCATGGTTTCTCCTCTGATAAGCACACGTTGGGACTAGGATACCCGCACGAAGCAGCTATGTGACACCAACAAGAGGACCCGTGGTCAAAAAAGGCCAAATATGAGTACTGTCACCAATTTAGTAGCAGCATTTTTGACGCAAAAACGCCCTGTTGAATCCGAGATTCTTCAAAATTGACCTGTTTTGCCTCAAACTAGAGTCAAATTAACGTACATCTGTTGCGTAAGTTTCAGAATAATGAGCTTTAGAAATGCAACTGTCCTTGTGACAGTACTCATATTTGATGTTTTTTGCCCACTGGGGTTACGGACATACGAAATATCGGCATTGGATCCGTAATTTCAGCCTGCCGGCGTCCTCGCCAGCTCGCTAAAAACGCTCGCGTTTTCTTTACGCTCGCTCCTTCGCAGGTTCAAGTCCCCGCGATGGGCCCATAACAAAAAAGCTCCCATTGCTGGGAGCTCTTTCATTCAATGGTGCGGGCGAAAGGACTTGAACCTTCATGGGGTTGCCCCCATACGGACCTGAACCGTACGCGTCTGCCAATTCCGCCACGCCCGCGTGCAGGAATTAGAATAACGGAGCGCCACCGCGAACGCAAGAACTATTTTTGAAAAAGTTTGCAGGCATTTTCCCAGGCGGCTCGAGCGATTGCCTCAGCGTCCTCGCCGGTACGATCGACGCGGTCGTTGACCAGCGCGTTTGCTGTGATAGAAATCATTGCAGGCTCGCACTCAAGACCGCGAATGGGCTCCGGAGCCATATAGGGACAATCCGTCTCGAACAAAATACGGTCGAGCGGGGTTGCCGCGAATGCCTCGCGCACGTCGTCGTTGCGCTTAAAGGTAGCCGCGCCGCCATAGGCGATGTAACAACCCAAATCCACAAAGCGCTCCATCGTGGCTCGGTCCTCGCCAAAGCAGTGCAGTACGCAACCGGCCTGGGGCACGCCGACCTCGCGCAGTACGTTGTACGCATCAACGTGCGAGGTGCGCTCCCCATCCGAGTCCTCGTGACGCAGGTGCAGCTCCACCGGCACATTGCGGCGCACGGCAAGCTCGAGCTGGCGCGCCATGCAATCAATCTGCACGTTATGGGGTGCCGGCGCGATATCGTCGTCATAGTCCATGTGATAGTCCAGGCCGATTTCGCCAATACCGGCGCATAAGGGGTCATCAAGTGCCGCAACGACCTGTGCATGAACGTCGTCGGTATAGTCCGGCGCGCCATACGGATGCACGCCGGCAAGATACTTGATCTGCGGGATATCCTGCATCGGAAGAATCTCGCGCACCAGCCAGTCGCTATAGTCCGCCACGCTGCGCTTGTCGGCAATGGGGTCGAACATCGTCACCAACAGGTCGACGCCCGCGGCTTTGGCGCGCACGAGCGTCTCGGGCACATCCTTGCCCCAAAACGAAAACAGATGTGCATGCGTGTCGGCAAGCGGCGCCAAGGGCACGGGACAAGCAACCGTCTTCTTTTTCTTGGTAAACGTCACGCGTTCGGCATTAGGCGTCATGGATTAGCTCCCGGGCCAGACGGACAAAGTCGGCAACATCGAGCGTCTCGGCGCGCGTGGTGGGTGCGATACCGCAAACCTCAAAAGCGGCATCGAGCACGTCCTTGGCAAAACCGTTGGCGCTCATGGAATTGCGGATGGTCTTGCGACGCTGAGCAAATGCAGCATCAATCACGCGGGCCACAAATTCGCGATCGAGTCCTTCGGGCACCACGCCGTCAACACGGTCGATACGCACGACGGCCGAGTCCACGTGCGGCGCCGGCATAAAGCAACGCGGCGGCACCTCAAAGCGACCCGTCACCTGCGCGTACAGGCCGAGCTTTGCCGTATAGCCGCCATAGGTCTTGTTGCCCGGCGCTGCGGCAATGCGATCGGCAACCTCCTTTTGCACCATGACGACGGCACGCTTGAGCGCCGGCATCGTCTGGAAAAATTGCAAAATGATCGTCGCCGCCACGTTATAGGGCAGGTTCGCGACAAATACCGTGGGCTCGCCGCCGGCAGCCTGCTCAATCTGCTCCGGGCCCACCTTAAGCGCGTCGCCCATGATAAAGTGGAAGTTGGCGTAGTCGGCGGCGTGAGCATCGAGCACCGGCTCGAGCTCGGGATCTGCCTCAATCGACGTGACGCACGCCGCTTCCTGCAGCAACGCAAGTGTCAACGTACCGCAACCCGGACCCACCTCGAGTACGCGCTCGTCACCTGCAAGCTCGGAAAGCTCGCAGATACGCTCGATCACATGATTGTCGATTAGAAAGTTCTGGCCCAGGCGATGCTTGGTCGCAAGGCCGAACTCCTCCAGCAGCTCCCTTGTTGCCGTGGGGTTTGCCAAAGGCGAAATTGTCATAGTTGCCTCCTTAGCATGGTGGCGGCGTCTTGAAACAAAAGGGCATGGACCGTTGCGGCCATGCCCTTACATCTAAACAGCAAATTGCCGATATGGCGCGCGGCGGCTTAGCCCAGACGCGGGAACAGCGGCTCGCCCTTCTCGACGGGCTGACCACCGGCAAGCAAGCCCCAAGCGCAAATGCCCTTGAGGTCGTCGCTCGCGGCCTCGTCCTCGCACGACAGGCGGCGCAGGGCCTCGGCAGAAGTCTGGGGCATGAGCGGCATCAGCAGGTGAGCGGCAATGCGGATAGCCTCGAGCAGGTTGTAGATCACAAATGCCAGCTCGTCAGCCTTGGTCTCGTCCTTGGCAAGCGCCCAGGGCTCGGAGTCCTCGATGTAGTGGTTGGCGGCATGGATGAGCTCCATGACCTCGTCCTTAGCTCCACCGTAATCGAGCACGTCCATCTTGGCCATGTAGCGCTCGACCAGGCCATCGGCGATCTTTGCCAGCGGGTTTTCGAACGCATCGAACGACGCGGGCTTGGCGGGCGCGCAACCGTCAAAGTACTTGCCGCTCATGTTGAGCGAACGCGAGATAAGGTTGCCCCAGCTGTTGGCCAGGTCGGCGTTGTAGACCTGCTCCATGCGATCGAAGCTGATGGCACCGTCGGTGCCGGGGACGACGTCGGTCATGAAGTAGTAGCGATAGCCCTCGACGCCCAACATGTCGATAACGTCCTGCGGAGCGATGGCGTTGCCGCGGCTCTTGGACATCTTCTCGGCCTTGCCGGTCTCGGCATTGCGCACGGTCAGGAAGCCGTGGGCAAAGACGTGCTCGGGCAGGGCCTCGCCGATGGCCATGAGCATGGCGGGCCAAATGACGCAGTGGAAGCGAATGATGTCCTTACCCACGATGTGGAGCTGCGCGGGCCAGCGATAGGCCAGCTCGGCACGCGCCTCGTCGGTGTCGACACCGTAGCCGACGGCCGTCATATAGTTGAGCAGCGCGTCGAACCATACATAGGTCACATGGCCCTCGTCAAACGGAACCTGGATGCCCCAGTCGAAGCTCGTACGGCTCACGGAAAGGTCATTAAGGCCGCCCTCGACAAAGCTGCGAACCTCGTTCATGCGGAACGCAGGCTCGACAAAGTCGGGGTGCTCGTCATAGAGCTTGAGCAGCTTGTCCTGGAAAGCGGAAAGCTTGAAGAAGTAGGACTCCTCCTGCACGCGCTCAAGCGGACGGTGGCAGTCGGGGCACAGGTGCTGGCCGACGCTGCCGTACTCCTCGTCGCCCTTCTGGACCTGTGTATCGGTGAAGTAGGTCTCATCAGGCACGCAATACCAGCCGTCGTAGCTGCCCTTATACAGGTAACCGGACTCCTTCATGCGCTCCCACAGGTACTGCACGGCATGATGCTGGCGCGGCTCGGTGGTGCGGATGAAGTCGTCGTTGGAGATCTCGAGCTTGTTCCAAAGCTCCTTGAAGTGCGGAGCCTGGCTGTCGGTCCACTCCTGAGGCGTCATGTTGTGCTTGGCTGCGGCCTCGGCGACCTTCTCGCCGTGCTCGTCCATGCCGGTCAGGAACTTGACGTTATAGCCGGCGGAGCGACGATAACGGGCCTGAACGTCGGCGATGATGGTGGAATAAGCCGTGCCCAGGTGCGGATCGGCGTTGACGTAGTAGATGGGCGTCGTGATAAAGAACGAAGGCTTGCTTTGATCCATGGGGTTTGTCCTCCAGAAAAACGTTGCATACAGAGGATGATTCTAGCGCAAGGGCTGGATATCCTCCATCTATTGCATATCGAGCACCATGGCATAGACATCGCGCTTGCGGCGCGAATACTTCTGAGACAGGCGCTTGGCCACTGCAGACGCGGGCTCCCCCTCCTCGAGCGCGGCGCGGATATCCTCGCGCAGGGCTACGAGTCT
>URVK01000128.1 GCA_900551305.1 uncultured Collinsella sp. | reverse complement strand
TTCGTTCCAGTATGTTCGGCTAGTCCTCGAGCAGGTCCTCGATAAAGCCGACGCGGTAGTTTTTGAAGATGACCTCGCCGCCGTCTTGCGTGGCGTCCAGATCGACATCGCCCATGATGCCAAAATCGTGGTCGCCATCCTCGTCGGCAAAGATCTGGTGCACGTGCCATACGTGCGCGGTCTTCTCGTCGGACTCGTCAATGGAAAACATCGCGGCGCTGCGGGCATCTCCGTCGGTGAGGATTTCCTCGTGCTGCTCGTGGTAAGCGTCGAGTGCTTTTTGCCAGCGGATCTCGCTCATGCCCCAGTCATCGTCGAGCTCGCCCGGGTCGCGAACGTGCTCGCGGGCGGCAAGGGTCACGCGGCGGAAGAGCGCGTTGCGCACCAATAGCGTGCAGCCGCGACGGTCCGCCACGACCTCGTCGATGCCCTGCGGCGGCGCAGCATCGAGGGCTGCCGGGTTGCCGGCGTTCTCCCACTCATCCACCAGGCTCGAGTCCACCGAGCGCACCACAAAGCCCAGCCACGAGATAATGTCGCGCAGGCGCTCGTCGCGCTTCTCGATGGGCACGGTGCGGTCGAGTGAACGGTAGGCCTCTGCCAGGTAACGCAGCAAAATGCCCTCGGAGCGGGCGATGCCGAGCTTTTGGATATAGCCCTTAAAGTCGCTCGCGCTCTCCAGCATGTCGCGCAGGACGCTCTTGGGCGAGAGCTGGTAGTCGTTGGCCCAAGGTACTTCTTGGCAGTACTTGTCGAAGGCGGCATCGAGCAAGTCCTCGAGCGGCTTTTCGTAGGTGACATCCTGGATGCGCTCCAGGCGTTTCTCATATTCGACGCCGTCAGCCTTCATTTCGGCCATCGCGCGGTCGCGCGCGGCGCGCTCCTGCGCGCGCAATACCTGCTTGGGGTCCTCGAGCGTTGCCTCGACCATCGAGATCAGATCCATGGCATAGGTCTCACTCTCGGGGTCGAGCAGCTCCAGCGCGGCAAGCAAAAACGGCGAGAGCGGCTGGTCGAGCGCAAAGTCCTCGGGCAGATCGACCGTCAGTGCATAGTCGATGTCTGGCGCGGCGTCAGTCGGGGCGTCGGGCGCGGGCGGCACCTCGGTGCGAACGACGACGCCGGAATCGATGAGCGTGGCGAAGATTTCGTCGGCGCGAACCTCGAGCTTGGCCTTTTCCTCGGGGGTCTGCAAGCTCGTCTCGATGAGGTCGTGTACGCGGGCTCGGGCATCGCCGCCCTGCTCGACCACGCTAATCACCATGGAGTGCGTGATGCGAAGGCGCGGCTTTGGGGTCCCGGGCGTCGTGTCCCCTATTCGACGGCTTGAGCGTCTCGGGCTGCGTCTCGATCAGGCGCTCAAAGGTCTGCTTGTTCCAGGTGACAAAGCCCTCGGGGGCCTTCTTCTTTTTAATCTTGCGGAGCTTCTTGGGGTCGTCGCCCGCCTTGGCCATGAGTTTGGCGTTCTCGATCTCGTGCTCCGGGGCCTCGGCGATGACCATGCCCTCGGTATCGAAGCCCGAGCGGCCGGCGCGACCGGCAATCTGATGGAACTCGCGGGCGCGCAGACGACGCATCTTGTAGCCGTCGAACTTGGTGAGCGCGGTGAGTACCACGGTGTGGATGGGTACGTTGATGCCGACGCCGAGCGTATCGGTGCCGCAGATGACGGGCAGCAGGCCCTGCTGCGCCAGGCGCTCCACCAGCAGGCGATAGCGCGGCAACATGCCGGCATGGTGCACGCCGACGCCGCATCCAAGCAGGCGTTTGAGAATCTTACCAAAGGCCGTGGAGAAGCTCGTGCCTTTGGCGGCTTCCTTAATGGCCTCGCGCTGCTCCTTGCTGGCGATGCCAAAATTGGCGAGCGACTGTGCCGTTGCAAGGGCGGCATCCTGGCTAAAGTGCACGATATAGAGCGGGGCCTCGCCGCGGCGCATGGCGAGCTCGACCGTGCCCTCGAGGGAGGTCGTCACGTAGTCGTAGCTCAGCGGCACGGGGCGC
Organism: uncultured Collinsella sp.; assembly: GCA_900551305.1. Classification (GTDB taxonomy): domain Bacteria; phylum Actinomycetota; class Coriobacteriia; order Coriobacteriales; family Coriobacteriaceae; genus Collinsella. The sequence continues at coordinate 3,420 of URVK01000128.1, read as the reverse complement.
GGGGCATCGACGACCAAGTCGCAGGTAGCACCGGTGTGTTCCTCGAGTGAGGCGGCGATGGCAGTGACATCGCCGAGCGTGGCGCTCATGAGCATGAATTGCGTGTGGGGCAGGGTGAGCAGCGGCACCTGCCAAGCCCAACCGCGGTCGGGGTCGGCAAAGTAGTGGAACTCGTCCATGGCCACGCAGCCCACGTCGGCATCTTCGCTCTCGCGCAGTGCGTCGTTGGCAAGGATCTCTGCCGTGCAGCAGATGACGGGTGCCTTGGTGTTGATATGCGTGTCGCCGGTAATCATGCCTACGTTATCGCGGCCGAGCACCTGCACAAGGTCGAAAAACTTCTCGCTGACCAGAGCCTTGATGGGAGCCGTGTAGTAGCAGCGCTTGCCCTGCGCCATGCCCATAAAGAGCATGCCCAGCGCGACGAGCGATTTACCCGATCCGGTCGGTGTGCCTAAAATGACGTGATCGCCGGCAGCCAGGTCCATGAGGGCCTCTTCTTGGTGATCCCACAGTTCAATGCCGCGATCGCTCGTCCATTCAAAGAAGCGTTCGAAGGCTTGATCGGGCGTGAGCCACGGTTCGGGCTCGCTGCCGTCCTCGGGCTCCCACCAGGTGGGGGAGAGCGCGCCGAGCGAGCCAAACTCGGCTTCGGTTCCCGTGCCGCCCGAGAATGAGCTGGCGGCGCCGGCGCCGGAGACGGTGCTGGCGGCGGTATCTGTCGTGGTCTGTGCCATGTGGTTGCTTTCTCTCGCGATTGTCCGCCAACTATTATGGCGTAGCGGCGCATCGATGCGTTTGCAGGCAAGAAAATGCAGGAAATGGGCGTTCTGCCCGGCCGTTTGGTGCAGTTGCCAGCTAAGTGAGTAGACTTTTTGCGATGTCGCGAGCACATGGATTTTGCACAAGGGTTCTATCTGCGGTTTTAGTTTTCGTTATGCGGGTTGTGCTTGGCTATTGCAAAAAAGTCTACTCACTTAGGTTTGAGGGTTGTTTGCTGGCGCCTATTCGCGCTTATTTGCTGACGCCGCGACCATCAGAAGCCCCTAGGACTCTTGCGGCAGGCGCTTCTTGCCCTTGCGGGCACGGTTTCTGAAGTTCTCGACGGCCTCTTCCATGCCGAGAGGCACGTAGGTGAGCTCATCGAGGTTTTCGGGCAGGTAGCAGGCAAGGCTTTGCTCCTGCGCGCGGCCCGCCGCGAGCTGCTCTTCGATGGGTTCCGCGCCGGGCGTAGCGCAAATGCCATAGACGGCGGCGCCCATCTCGCGCGTGCGGCATTCATATTCGGTCTCGGGATGCTCGGGATGGTCGCGGCGGACGTCGTCACTTACCCAAAGCGTATCGTAGCCGGCTGCGGCAAACTGTCCCAGGGCGTAATCGCGCAACGGTTTGCTGTCGGTTCGCAGCGTTACGGTGGCGCCGGCTGCAAAGAGCGGGCGATAGAGCATCAGATGGTCGACATGGACGAGGCGCTTTTTGGCGTACTTGGCCTTGGGCTGCGGCGTGGGAAAGTTGATGGTGATGGCATCGAGCTCGCCTGTGGCAAATAGCTGCGGCAGCGATGCGGCGCCTCGAGGCAGAACGAGTGCGTTGGTCAGTTCATGCTCGCAGATTTTCTGTGCGGCATAGGCGATGCAGATGGGCTCTTGGTCCATGCCGATAAAGAGCGTGTTTGGCTCGTGGGCCGCGCGCTCTACAAGGTACGTTCCCTTGCCGCAGCCAAGATCCAGGTGAAGGTGTTCGAATGGCTTGCTGCCAACTGGCGCACAGACTTCACGCCAATCTCCGGCATAGGCCTCGGGGTTCGTCTCAATCGCATCGGCGTAGCGCTCCAGGCGCTCCTCGAGCACAAAGTTCTTAGGCGCGCGAACGTGGACGGCTCCCATGAGGCTCCTTGGTCATAAATATGGAACGCATAGCTGCGCGTTCCGTCAATGGGTTGAAAAGGGTGGGCATAGTTTGCCCGAAAGACGCGGCGCGGCTCGGCGGCGAGTCGTCGATGCCTACAGGCGCTTGAGGATCACATAACGGTTGAGCTCGCCGCTGCGACCGTCGGCATGGAAACGCTCAAGCTCGCGCACGGGGACCTCGCCGCTTTTGTAGAACGTACGGACGCCGCGCACCAGGTCGGTGATCTGCTGATCGTCAAAGTGATGGCAATAGCGGTAGGCGTGGCGGTCGTTTTGCCAGCCAATGAGGTGGTCGCCGGCTTCAAACTGCGCGGAATCGTAACCCTCAAACGGCGGGGTGAGCTCGGCGCGGGCTTCGGCTCGAACGGCCTTGCGCGCCATGCGCTCGTCGTTCATAAACTCCCAAAAGCTGATGGCGATGATGCCGCCCGGGCGCGTTTGCCGCACCAGGGCGTCGAGCACGCGTACGCGGTACTCGCACGACGGCACGTGGTGCATAAAGCCAAAGCAGACCGAGATATCGGCGAGCGGGGCGTCGAAAAGCACGTCGGGTGTTTCGGCGGGGTTGAGCTTCATGAGGGCGTCGAGCACGTCGAGTTCCTGGAAGTGCAGGTTGGGAATGCGCAGCGCGTGGCCATGTGCATCGATGGCCAGGTCTTGACACGAGTCGACGCCATAGAACTCAAACGGGCAGCTGGCATCTGCCGAGGGGTTTGCGCCGGCGACGCCCTTGGCGGCAAGTGCGCCGCCGGCGGCAAAGTTTTCGAATCGCATATTGCCGCAGGCGAGATCGAAGACGCGGACGGGATGCTCGATCGTGGCGACGTCGAGCTGTTCGAGCGCGATGTCCATGGTGCGCACCCAGCCGGGCCACGGGGCCTGGCGCGTATCGGAAAAGGAGGCGGAGTGCTCGCGATAGAACGTGTTGTTGAGCTGGATGAGCGATGAGGCGAAATCGCGGTTCACGGCGCGGAACTCCCTCCGTTGGCGGTGCGGAATAAACAGTATGACCATACTACCGTTAACGCCGCAACGGGGACAACCGAGCTGCGGCTCATTGCTTTGTTTGGACACATTTCCGCAGCTCATATGTGCCCGCAACCGCCAGTTGTCAAAAATCTCACTAGAATAGGTGGCATGCTTTTGGCGGTGGCGGATAGATTTTTAACTGTGCAAGGCGCCTTAAGAACAAAAACGGTCCGGCGGCACGGCTGGCATCACATAGGAGGAACCATGAATGTAGAAACTGCGCAGCGGCTCGCCGACCTTCGCCGCAGCAAGGGCTTTAGCCAAGAAGGGCTGGCGCGAAAGCTGGGGCTGTCGCGCCAGGCGGTTAGTAAATGGGAGCGTGCGGAGAGCTCGCCCGATACCGAGAACCTGATCTCGCTCGCCAAGCTCTATGGTGTGAGTCTGGACGAGCTGCTCAATCCGAGCGATGAGATTGAGGACGATATCGAGTTTGAGAACGAGGACCGCGCTCGTCAGCGCGAGGCCGAGGCGGCAGAGCGCG
>URVK01000127.1 GCA_900551305.1 uncultured Collinsella sp. | reverse complement strand
TGCCTAAATTATTTTTCTTCTAATTATTTTTAAAATAGCAGGTAGATTGCCTGATAAATGTTTTATGTTCCTTATGCACCATACATACCAGCAAGAATCGGGCCTGGCATCTCCGGTTTGCCCCGCAGTGTCAGACCATGTCACGTACGCCCACGACATGGAGGTACCCCATGGATATGATCTCGTTTCTCGCCTCCGAACCCTTCGACCGCAGCGGTGATACGCCGCTCTATGTCCAGCTTAAACATCGAATCGCTCTGCTTATCGCCAGCCAGGCGTTCGACACCAAGACGCCGCTGCCACGCGAGCTCGAAATCTGTGAGCGGCTGGAGTTATCGCGCGCGACCGTGCGCCGTTGCTTCCAAGATCTCGTCATCGAGGGGCGCGTGGTGCGCAAGCGCGGCCAGGGCACGTTCATCAAGCCCCAAACTTCAGCACCCGGCATCGACCTGGCCCTGAATTTCAGCGCGCGGATGCGCGAAGCGGGACGGGTTCCGAGCTCGCAGATTCTCGCCTTTTCAAGCATACCGGCCGTCCGCGGCATCGCCTCCGGGCTCAAAGTGCCCGAAGGGACACCCGTCTGGGAGATTCGCCGCCTGCGTCTCGCCAACGACAAACCCATGGAGCTCAACTACGTCTATATCCCCGTGTCACTTTGCCCCGAGCTCACGCGCAAAGACGTGGATGGCTCGCTCTACGCCTACATCGCGGAAAAGACCGGCATCCTGCCCGCAAGCGTCGATGCCGTCTACGAGACGGTCAACCTCGACAAGCATGAGGCGCGTCTTTTGGGACAGAACACCGGTAAGGCGGCGATGCGCATCGTGCGTTCGACCTACGACAAGACGGGAACCCCGTTCGAGGTAGGCGTGCTCATCAGCTGCGACGGTCAGGCAAAGCTGCACGTGCACATCGCCGCCGACAAAACAACGCCACAGCCCAATAAATCCAAAACGTGGGCGCCGTCGTTCAAACGAACGACGGCGCCCACACTCATTTTCTATTCAGCCCTAGTCATCGCACAAAGCCCCTTCGGCAGCACACGGTGCAACCGAGTCGCCGTAGGCCGGGGCGGGAGGCGGTCCTTTCTCTCGGAAAACTTCGCGAAGCCCAGTTTCCGAGAGAAAGTGTCCGGCTGCCGCCCCGGCCGACCAGGTCACATTACACCGTGTCCTGCAGGGCGATGACGTCCATGCCCATGTCGTCGGCGCTGCCGTGACCCTGCTGGTCCTCACGCACCGCCTCGATGGCACTCACGTACGTGTTGGCGGCAGACATCGCGGTCACGCAGGTCACACCGCGTCGCACTGCCTCGGTGCGCAGCAGATAGCCGTCGCCGCGCGAGCCCGGACCGTACGGCGTGTTGATGATCACCGCGATCTTGCCATCGGCGATGAGGTCGCCGATGTTGGGGCGCTCGCCGTCGTGCGGGCCGCTTATCTTCTCCACGATCTCGCACGTCACGTTGCCTCCACGCAGCACGCGCGCCGTACCCTCGGTAGAGCAGATGTCAAAGCCCAGATAGCGCAGGATACGGGCGACCGAAAGGATATGGCGCTTGTCGCGGTCGCACACGCTAATGAACACCTTGCCGCAACTCGGGTCGGGCAGCTTGTAGTCGATCGCCAGCTGCGTCTTGGCGTATGCCTCGGGATAGCTCTTAGCGATACCCATGACCTCGCCCGTCGACTTCATCTCAGGCCCCAGGATGACGTCGGCGCCCGGGAAACGACCCCAGGGCATGACGGCTTCCTTCATGCAGAACCAGTCCAGTTGACGTTCGTCGCTCGGCAGGCCCAAGCTCGCGATGGAATCGCCTGCCATGATGCGCGCCGCGCACTTGGCCAGCGGCACGCCGGTGGCCTTGGAGATGAACGGCACGGTACGGCTGGCGCGCGGGTTGGCCTCGATCACGTAGACGGTCTCGCCCTTGATGGCATACTGCACATTGACCAGACCGCGGACTCCCAGCGCCATCGCGATGCGGCGCGTAGTCTCGCGGAGCTTCGCCTGCAGGCTCTCGCTAAAGCTGAACGGCGGGATGCAGGTCGCGGAGTCGCCGGAGTGAATACCGGCTTCCTCGATATGCTCCAGGATGCCGCCGATGTATACCTCTTCGCCATCGCACAGGACGTCGACATCGGACTCGATTGCGCCCTCCAGGAAGCGGTCCAGATACACCGGGTAGTCAGGGCTAATGCGCGCGGCCTCGGCCATGTAATCGCGCAGATGCTCGGCATCGTAGGCGATCATCATGCCGCGGCCGCCCAGCACGTAGCTCGGGCGCACCAGCAGCGGATAGCCGATGTGCGCGGCCACGGCCTCGGCCTCCTCAAACGAGGTGGCCTGGCCCGCCGGCGGGTACATGATGCCCAGCTTGTCGAGCAGAGCGGCGAAGCGCTCGCGGTCCTCGGCAAAGTCGATGGCATCGGGCTTGGTGCCCATAATGTTCACGCCGCTCTCCTCGAGCATGCGCGCCAGCTTAAGCGGAGTCTGGCCGCCGAGCGTCACCACGACGCCGTCGGGGCGCTCGACATCGATAACGTCCATGACGTCCTCGTAGGTGAGCGGCTCAAAGTACAAGCGGTCCGAGGTGTCGTAGTCAGTCGAAACGGTCTCGGGGTTGCAGTTGACCATGATGGTCTCGAAGCCGCGAGCCGCCAGTGCGTAGCTCGCGTGCACGCAGCAGTAATCGAACTCGATACCTTGGCCAATGCGGTTGGGGCCGGCGCCCAGGATCATCGCCTTGGGCTTGTCCGCTGGCGTGGTCTCGTCGGGAGCCACGCACTTCTTGGCATCCGGGCTCGTGCGGTAGATGTTCTCGTACGTCTTGTAGTGGTACTCCGTGGCGCTCGAAAACTCCGCAGCGCAGGTATCGACCGTCTTCATGCTGGGAACCACGCCCAGACCCTTGCGATAGGCGCGCACAAAGCGCTCGTCCGAGCCGGTCAGCGCGGCAATCTCGGCGTCGCTCGTGCCGTACTGCTTGAGCAGGCGCATCGCGTCGGCGTCGATATCCTCCACACGCAGGCCGCGGATGCTCTCCTGGACCTGCACCATGTCGTTGATACGGTTGAGGTACCACGGATCGATACCGCAGATGGCATGGATGTGGGCGATGTCCCAGCCACGGCGCAGGGCCTCGACCACAAAGAAGATGCGGTGCTCGGTCGGGGTTGCCACGGCCTGTGCGAGCTCATCGTCGCTCAGCTTGTCGGCACCCTCCTTGCCACCGGCGCAGATGCCCTGGTGACCGTCCTCCAGTGAGCGCATGGCCTTGCCGAAGGCCTCCTCAAAGGTGCGGCCGATCGCCATAATCTCGCCCACGGCCTTCATGCGCGTGGTGAGCGTGGGGTCGGTACCCTTAAACTTCTCGAAGGCAAAGCGCGGCACCTTGACCACACAGTAGTCGATCGTGGGCTCAAAGCAGGCGGGCGTTGCCTTGGTGATGTCGTTGACGATCTCGTCGAGCGTGTAGCCCACGGCCAGGCGAGCGGCGGCCTTGGCGATGGGGAAGCCCGTGGCCTTGGAGGCCAGTGCGGACGAACGGCTCACGCGCGGGTTCATCTCGATGACGATCAGGCGACCGGTGTTGGGGTTCACGGCAAACTGCACGTTGGAGCCACCGGTCTCGACGCCGATCTTCTCCAGAATGGCGAGCGAGGCCACTCGCATGCGCTGATACTCAAGGTCGGAGAGGGTCTGCGCCGGCGCCACGGTGATGGAGTCGCCGGTATGCACGCCCATGGGGTCGAGGTTCTCGATGGAGCACACGATGATGCCGTTGCCGGCGTGGTCACGCATGACCTCCATCTCATACTCTTTCCAGCCCTCGATGGACTCCTCGACCAGCACCTCGTGGGCAGGCGAGAGCTCGAGGCCCTGGCTCACGATGGAGACGAGCTCCTCGTGAGTATGAGCGATGCCGCCACCGGCGCCGCCGAGGGTAAAGCTCGGGCGCAGTACGCAGGGATAGCCCACGCGCTCGGCGATGGCCTCGGCGTCGGCCACGCTGTAGGCATAGCCCGAGCGCGCGACCTCCAGGCCAATCTCGGCCATGGCCTCGTTAAAGAGTTTGCGGTCCTCGCCGCGCTCGATAGCGGCCAGGTCGCAGCCGATCATCTCGACGCCGTACTTGTCGAGCGTACCGTCTTTCGCCAGCTCGACGGCGGCATTCAGACCGGTCTGGCCGCCCAGCGTGGGCAGCAGCGCGTCCGGGCGCTCTTTCTTGATTACGCGCTCGATAAACTCGGCAGTGATGGGCTCGACATAGGTGCGGTCGGCCAAGCCCGGGTCGGTCATGATGGTCGCCGGGTTGGAGTTGACCAGGATGACCTCAAAGCCATCCTCCTTGAGCACCTTGCAGGCCTGGGCACCGGAGTAGTCAAACTCACAGGCCTGGCCAATGACGATGGGGCCCGAACCAATAACGAGGATGCGCTTGATGTCAGTACGTTTCGGCATGTTTAAAACCTCCTAGAGAGGCTGACTCAATGTTTTGGAAAAGTCAGCGAGGGTGCAGCTGGTGCATCAGGTTGCCGTGATGCGAGGGCGCGCTGGGCTTATGCCCGCGCGTCCGAAGCAGAGCGGCAAGATGATGTGCCAGATGCAGCCGCAGCGTCGACCGGTCCGCCGTTCGGTAGAACGGCGGAACCATCGTCGGCAAAATTCCAGCCGGCAAGGCGGTCCTTCGCGGTGTCGATGTCCAGGTAGTTCTCCTCGCCGTCCATGAGTCGCGTAAAGGCGGTAAAGAGATAGTGGGCATCGGTGGGGCCAGGCGAGGCCTCGGGGTGGTACTGGACCGAGAAGCACGGTGCGTCGAGCAGCTGGATGCCCTCGGCGGTGCCGTCGTTGAGGTTCACATGTGTCAGGCGAATGCGACCAAAGCGCTCGTTCATCACGACCGGCGCGATTCCGCGGCGCACCCAGACGCGCAGATCCCCATCGGCCGCATGCTCGGTCTCGCCGCCGGAAAGCTCGGAGACAAGCTTGCCCAAGCTGGGGAACAGCAGGCCAAAGCCATGGTTTTGCGCGGTGATCTCCACACGGCGGCTTACCAGGTTCATAACCGGCTGGTTGCCACCGCGGTGACCGAACTTAAGCTTTTCCATCTGGGCGCCGCAGGCCAGGCTGATCATCTGGTGACCAAGACAAATACCAAAGACCGGCACCTTGCCGATCAGCTGCTGCACCTGCTCGTAGGTCTCCACCACGGCGTCGGGGTCGCCGGGGCCATTGGACAAAAAGACGCCGTCGGGATTCATGTCGAGCACCTGCTGGGCAGGCGTGTCCCACGGCACGACGGTAAGGTCGCAGCCGGCGCGGACCAGCCCCTCCAGAATGCCGCGCTTCACACCGCAGTCGTATGCGACCACTTTGTGACGGGCAGGAGCGGCAGGCGAAAACGCAAAGGCCTGCCGGGCAGGGACGCCTTCTA
>URVK01000126.1 GCA_900551305.1 uncultured Collinsella sp. | reverse complement strand
CCGCGGCATTGTCGACGTACTCATTCCGCGCGGCGGTGCAGGCCTGATCCAGCGCTGCGTGCGCGAGTCGCTTGTGCCGGTGATCGAGACGGGCACGGGCAACTGCCACATCTACGTGCATGAATCCGCCGACTTTGATAAGGCGCTCAACATTATCGTTAATGCCAAGACCCAGCGCGTAGGCGTGTGCAATGCCGCCGAGTCGCTGCTGGTCGACCGTGCTGTGGCCGATGCGTTTTTGCCTGCGGTCGTTGCCGTGCTGCACGACCACGGCGTGCTCATTCACGGCGACGAGGCCACGTGCGCCGCGTGCGCCGACGCCGGCTTTGTAGAGGGCGATGACTACGTCGCCGCGACTGAGGAGGACTGGGGTCGCGAGTACCTGGCGCTCGAGATGAGCGTGAAGGTCGTGGCAAACGAGGACGAGGCCATCGCGCACATCAACCGCTACGGTACCATGCATTCCGAGGCCATCATTTCCGAGGACGTGGACGCCTGCGAGCGCTTCTTGGATGCGGTCGATGCCTCGGCCGTATATGCCAACGCCAGCACGCGCTTTACCGACGGCGGCGAGTTTGGCCTGGGCGCCGAGATCGGCATCTCGACCCAAAAGCTCCACGCCCGCGGCCCCTTTGCCGCCGAGGCCCTCACCACCTACAAATACAAGCTTCGAGGCACCGGCCAGGTCCGCCCCTAGCGTCCGCGCAAACAAAAACCACCACAAAGGTGCCTGTCCCCTTTGTGGTGGTTTTAAGTGGCGCGGGCGGTTAGGCCTGGAAGGTATCGTGGTCGGGGGCGAAGGACTGCATGGCTGCGATGGTGCGGTCGAAGAGCTCAGGAAGCTCCCAGCCCAGCATCTCGGCGCCCTGCGAAATCACGTCGCGCGAGCAGCCGGCGGCAAAGCGCTTGTCCTTGAACTTCTTCTTGAGCGACTTGGTCGTAAAGTCCATAACGCTCTTGCTCGGGCGCATGATGACTGCAGCGCCGATCAGGCCGGTGAGCTCATCGCAGGCAAACAGGATCTTTTCCATCTGCAGCTCGGGCTTGGGCAGCGAGGTATTGAAGTCCGACGTGTGCGTCTGGATGGCGCGAATGAGCTCGGGAGACGCACCTTCATCCTTAAGAATCTTGGCAGCATAGATGGTGTGGTTCATGGGGTCGTCCTCATGCTCCTCCCAATCCAGGTCGTGCAGCAGACCGACGATGCCCCAAAACTCCTCGTTCTCGGGGTCGAACTCGCGCGCAAAGTAGCGCATAGTGCCCTCGACCGTCTCGCCATGGGTGATATGGAACGGGTCCTTGTTGTGCTCATTGAGCAGTTCGAACGCGCGGTCGCGGGTGATTCCGGCGGTAAGCGGCTCTGCCATAAGAGACTCCTTGTGCTCGTGGGTATCGATAAGAATGAATACTACTAGAACAAGAAAACCACCACAAAGGTGCCTGTTCCCTTTGTGGTGGTTTTTGGCGCGGATGGGTTAGTTGAGGGCGGCTTGGGCTAGGCGGGCTTCGGCGGCCTCCTCGGTGACACCAAGGGCCACGGCGAACTCCTCGATGGAGCGGCGTTTGGCCTCCTTGAGTACGCGCATGTAGTAGGAGCTGGGTTTTTTATCAGCTTCCTCGGCCTGGCGAATGCGGTGCATCATGGTCTTTGCCACGCGGACCGTCTCGGGCGCACCCAGCTTGAGCTGCTGCTTAAAGTGCGTCTCCTCAAGCGAGCTGTTGCGCTCGGTAAAGGTGTCGCACTCCAGCTCGTCATAGTGGCTCAGCAGGTGCTCGGCATCTTGCTGCGAGATGGCGGCGTGCAAACGGTCGGCCTGCGCCACGGGGTACATGAGGATCGTCTGCGCATGTCCCTGCTTGGTCTCGAGCAGTAGCATGGGCTGCGGTGTGTCGTCCCTAAAACCGACGACGGTGCAGACTCCCTGACCCGGATGAATGACGTGTTGACCGATTGAGAACATGCTACCTCCAACTTATACGAATTTACGTATGTCTAGAATAACACGCTGACGTGCGCAAACCCTTACTTTATGCAGGAAAAGCACACAACTCCGATAGGTAAGAGTATTCGATAACAGGCGCAGCTCATTCACACCTTTATGCATTTTCAACGCCTGCATAATCTGCAGGCAGACTGGCATCTTTGAGTGACTCCATACAAGCTGTAGTCAATTTTGTGCATATGCAATATCGATTGGCTTTACCCTGCGACAGTGCCCGTCGCTTGTGATAGAGTGCTACAAACTCTGGCTTTTGCCCTACGAGTGACCAAGAGCTCGGGGGCTTTAACACAAGGAGGATCTATGCCCGAGAAGATTGAAGAGCTGGTACGCGCTGCGCTTGCTGCGGCCCAGGAGACCGGCGACCTTTCCGCATTTGAACTTGACGATTGCGCTATCGAGCGACCGGCTGACACTTCTCATGGCGAGTGGACCTCTACCATGGCCCTGAAGTCCGCCAAGCTGGCCCATTGCGCCCCGCGCAAGATCGCCGAGGCCATCGTTGCCCATATGCCCGAGGACCCCGCGATCGAGAAGGTCGAGATCGCAGGCCCCGGCTTCATCAACTTCTACCTCTCCGTTGCCGTCAAGAATGCCATCTTTGGCGAGGCTCGCGAGAAGGGCATGGACTTCGCTAAGTCCAACGTCGGTGGTGGCCTGAAGACCCAGGTCGAGTTCGTTTCCGCCAACCCCGTCGGCCCCATGCACATCGGCCACGGCCGCTGGGCCGCGCTGGGCGATTCGCTCTGCCGTGTTATGGACCACGCCGGTTACGACATCCAGCGTGAGTTCTACATCAACGACCACGGCTCTCAGATGAACACCTTCGGCAACTCCATCAGCACGCGCTATATGCAGCTTGCCGACATCATCGCCAAGCAGGGCGTGGATATCGACGAGGCTCACAAACTGCTGATTGCCGACCGCGACGCCTTTGTTGCCGACGAGAACGACGAGCATCCCGAGACTCATCCGTACCAGGATAACTTTGCCGAGACCCTTGGCAAGGACTCCTATGGCGGCGACTACATCATCGACGAGGCCGCCGAGTTCTGGCGCACTGACGGCGACAAGTGGGTCAACGCCGATCCTCAGGAGCGCATGGAGAGCTTCCGCGAGCGCGGCTATGTGAAGATGGTCGACAACATGCGCGACCTCTGCCACGCCGTCAATTGCGACTTCGATCGTTGGTACTCCGAGCGTTCGCTGTACGTGAAGGACACCGAGGGCGAGACCGCCGGCACCTCTGCCGTCGACCGCGCTTTTGAGAAGCTCGACAAGATGGGCTATCTCTACACCAAGGACGGCGCCCTGTGGTTCCGCTCCACCGACCTGGGCGATGACAAGGACCGCGTCCTGATCAAGTCCGACGGCGAGTACACCTACTTCGCCTCCGACGTTGCCTATCACTGGGATAAGTTCCAGCGCGTCGACCACGTCATCGACATCTGGGGCGCCGACCACCACGGCTACATCGAGCGTGTCCGCTGCGTCTGCGATGCCTTGGGTTACCCCGGCAAGTTCGAGGTTCTGCTGGGCCAGCTCGTCAACCTGCTGCGCAACGGCAAGCCCGTCCGTATGTCCAAGCGTAAGGGCACCATGGTGACCCTGCAGGAGCTCGTCGACGAGGTCGGCTCCGACGCTGCCCGTTACACCCTCATCTCCAAGAGCTCCAACCAGATGGTCGACTTCGATATTGAGGCCGTCAAGAAGCGCGACAACTCCAACCCGGTGTACTACGTGCAGTACGCTCACGCCCGCGTGTGCTCCATCCTGCGCCGTGCCGCTGACGTTACGCCCGAGCAGGCTGACGAGATGGGCATGAAGGCCGTCGCCGCCAAGGCCATCGGTGAGAACGTCGATTACTCGCTGCTGACCGACCCGACCGAGCTCGCCCTTTCGCGCAAGCTCAACGAGCTCACCGACCTCATCGCCAGCTGCGCTCGCGACCGCGCCCCGTTCCGTCTGACGCACTTTGCTGAGGAACTCGCCGGCGACTTCCACAGCTTCTACGCTGCCTGTCAGGTGCTGCCGAGCGAGGGCCGTCCCGTCGACCCCGAGCTTTCGCGTGCCCGTCTGGCCGCTTGCGATGCCGTCCGCGTGACGCTCGCCCTGGTGCTCACCCTTGTTGGTGTCTCCGCTCCCGAGCAGATGTAAGCTGCGGGTCATTTAACCGTGTAGGTTCGGCTTTGCTGAGCCCTATAAGCCCGATCTCCATGCGGAGGTCGGGCTTTTTGCAAACGCCGACGTATTGACGAATTTGGAACTGCTGGAAATACGAAACTATGCCGGTTTACTACGATGAATATGAGAAATTCCAACCACGCCAGCTTTTCGCAAAAAAGTGCAGGGCATCTACCTGCGGTTTTAGTTCAACAAGTTTCGGAGTGGTCGCGGTTGAGCGATTCATCGTAGTAAACCGCCATAGTTTTGGCGGAGGCAGTCAGATTTGTGGGTGTTAAACCAAAGAGTGCCCCTTTTGACTAGTCGTTTAAGAGCGTTCCCAATGACTAAGTTGCAGGTGGCGGCGGTTGTGTTACACTAACGCTGCGTATATGACGCAATCATCTCGATACAGATCAATGATGTCCGTCGTTTTGAACGGAACTAGACTGTTTAGCCGCCCTGAAGGTTTATGCAGGGAGCATGTGATCACAGGGCTTGAAAAGAAAGTTGAGCAAACACTGTGTCTGATCAACAGCAAGAAAACGAAATAACGACGACGCAAGCCGCTCCCGCTGCACCGGTTGCGTCGGACCAGGTCGCGGCGCCCGCGCATGCCTCGGCTCCTGAGACGCCTAAGGCTGCTTCGACGCCTACGCCTGCAACGGCTGAGAAGGCCGTGCCTGCAACTGGTGAGGAGGCTGCTCCGGCAAAGCCCAAGCGTACGCGCCGCACGGCCAAGCCTGCTGCTGACGGCGAGGAGGTCACCAAGCCCAAGCGCCGTACCACGCGCATGACGCGCGTCAAGCGCACCGTTGCAGCTGACTCCTCGGCGCCGATTTCCGATGAGGTCGCGCAGGCACGTGCGTTGGCGCAGATTAGCGAGGCTCAGGTGGTGCGCGCCCGCCGTCGTGCTGCCGAGCGCGAGGCCGCGGCTCTGACCGAGCTTGCAGCTCCGGCTGTGCCCCTGTCGCCGACCAGCCGACCGAGAAGTCGGTACCGCGCACACGCCGTCGCACGGCTGCTAAGGCCGAGCAGGTTGCCGATCAGGTAACCCCCGAGCTCACTGAGGCTTCGGTCCGTTCCGCGGCAGGGGAGGGCACATCGCCTGTTGAGCCCGCTGCGCCTGTCGAGGCCAGCGAAGTTCCCGTTGTCGATCCGGCTTTGCGCCCGCACCGTCGCGGTCGCAAGCCCAAGGCCTTCGTCGAGGCCGAGAAGGCCGCAGCCGCAGCCGCCGCCGCCCGGGAGGCTGCGGGGGCCCCCCGTTACGACCGC
>URVK01000125.1 GCA_900551305.1 uncultured Collinsella sp. | reverse complement strand
GGGCTCGGCCTTCTCGGCCACAACCGCGGGCTCGTCGACAACCGCCGCCGGCCTCTCAATCTCCGGATGCATAAAGAAGTACAGGTCCAGATACTTGTCGGCAGAGCGCGTCCAGCTAAAGTCCTGGCTCATGGCCTGCGTGACCAGCTGGTTCCAGGCATCGCGGTTGTCCCAGAACAGGCGTGCCGCGCGGAACACGGCGTCGCCCATCTCGTCGCCGTTAAAGTTGCTAAACGAGAAGCCCGTGCCCTCGCCGGTAAACTCGTTATAAGGAATCACCGTGTCCTTCAGACCACCGGTCTCGCGCACGATGGGCAGCGTGCCGTAGCGCATGGCGATGATCTGCGACAGGCCGCAGGGCTCAAACTTCGAAGGCATCAGGAACATGTCGGCGGCGGCATACATACGCTGCGACAGCGCCGGGTCAAACTCGATGCGCGCGGCCATGGTGCCGGGGTACTTGTCCTGGAAGTAGCGCAGGCCGTCCTCATAGTCGCGATCGCCGGTGCCCAGCACCGCCACCTGCACGCCGCCGGACAGGATGCGGTCGAGCGCGTACATGACCAGGTCCATGCCCTTCTGGCGCGTCAGGCGCGTGACCATCACCATGAGCGGACGGTCGTCGCGAACCTCGAGCCCCAGCTCTTCCTGCAGCTTGGCCTTGCACACGGCCTTGCCGGAACGGTCATCAACCGTGTAGTTTGCGGCAATGCGCTTGTCGGTCGCCGGGTCAAAGCCCGCCACGTCAATGCCGTTCAAAATGCCCTGCAGCGCATAGGAGCGCTCGCGCAGCACACCGTCCAGGCCCTCGCCAAACTCGGGCGTCTGGATCTCGTTGGCATAGGTGGGGCTCACCGTGGTGATGGCGTCGGCATAGCGCAGCGCGCCCAGCATGTAGTTGATGCTGCAGGCGTCGCAACGCAGCTGCGAGGCGGCCGCCGGAATGTGCGCCACGCCCAGGATGTCCTCCATCACGATGTCGCTAAACTGGCCCTGGAACGCCACGTTGTGGATCGAGAACACGGTCTTGACGCGGTCGTACAGCGGCAGGCCCTGGTAGAACTCGCGCAAGAATACGGGCGCCAGTGCCGTCTGCCAGTCGTTGCAGTGCAGGATGTCGCACTCAAAACCGGCCGGCAGGTGCTGCAGACTCTCGGTGATGGCCTTGGAGAAGAACGAAAAGCGCTCGCCGTCGTCAAAGAAGCCGTACGGATAGTCGCGCGCAAAGTAGCGCTCGTTGTCGATGAACATATAGGTGACGCCGTCGTGCTCGAGCTTCTCGAGCCCGCAGTACTCGTTGCGCCAGCCCAGGCTCACGTAAAAGTCGGAGAAGTGCTCCATCTGGGCCTTGTACTCGTCCTTGATGGTGGCGTACTTGGGCACCATCACGATGACCTCGGCTCCGGCGCGCACAAGCGCCGCAGGCAGCGAGCCCGCTACGTCGCCCAGGCCACCGGTCTTTACAAACGGTGCGCACTCTGCCGAGGCAAACACGATCTGCATCTTTTTGCTGGAATCTGCCATATTGTCTCCCTGTTGCAATTCGAGAATAGCCGCCTGGCGCTAACCGGGCGGCTATTCTACATGTTACGAGCGATGTTGCGGTGCCTACGTTAATGCACGATGGTGGTATCGGGAGTTAACGGGGCCTTGCCCAGCACCAGGATGTTCTCGGGCGTGCCGCGAAGCTCGGTGTTGGTGGGAACCACGTTGTTCTTGTCCAGGATGGCATTCTCAACGCGGGCGCCGCTTTTGATGATGCAGCTCTGGTTGATGATCGAGTTGGTTACCGAAGCGCCTTCCTCGACCACAACGCCGCGCGACAGGATCGAGTTGCGCACGGTGCCCTTGATGATGCAGCCGGCCGAGATGATCGAGTTGCACGCGTGGCTGCCGGTCGCATAACGCGAAGGCGGCACGTCGTGAGCCTTGGTCAGGATCGGGCGCTCGGGATCGAAGAGCTGGTCGGCCACGGTCTGGTCGAGCAGGTCCATGCTGCGGCGATACAGCGACTTCTCGCTAAACACGCCCACGACCTCGCCCTTGTACTCGTAGCTGCACACGTCGATGTTGCCAAAGTCGCCCTGGAGTGCCTCGAGCAGGTCCAGATAGTCGGCGGCCTGGTAGTGGTCGATGATCTCGAGCAGCGTCTCGCGGTTGACGATGCAGCAGTCCATAGAGGCGTTGTCGCCGTACACGACGCCGGCGCTCACGCCCGTCAGGCGGCCGTTCTCGTTAATCTCGAGCTTGGTCTCGTCATCAACATTGCGCGTGGCCTTGCAGTACACCACGGTCATCTGGGCACCGGAGTTCTCGTGCGCGTCGATGATGGTGTTGAGGTCCATGTTAAAGATGATGTTGGTGCCCATCATCACGACATAGGGCTTGTCCGAGCGCTGGAACAGCGTCTTGTTGGAGATGATGTCGCGCAGCAGGAATCGCATGCCGCCCTTGGTGGTGCCATACGCGTTGCCGGGCACCATGAACAGGCCGCCCTTCTTGCGATCCAGGCCCCAGTCCTTGCCCGAGCCCACGTGGTCGATCAGCGAGCGGTAGTTGCCCGGCATGACGACGCCGACGGTCTTAATGCCGGCATTCATCATGTTGGACAGCGGGAAGTCGATCAGGCGGTAGCGGCCCAAAAACGGAACGGACGCGATGGGGCGGTCCTTGAGCAGGACGCTGCCGTAGGTCGAAGAGTAGTTAGCGGTGATATAACCGATGGCCTTGCGATTGATCATCGGATCATTCCCCCTTCCCGATAACGACGTCATTTCCAACGACGGCCGTATCCTTGGTGGTATCGACAGAGCCGAGCTTCACGCCCTCTTCGACCGTGGAGTTCTCGCCCAAAATAGCGCGGCAGATGTGCGCGCCGCTCTTAACGTGCGCACCCGGCAGCAGCACGGAGTCCTCGACCACGGCGCGCTCCTCGATGATGACATCGGTCGAAAGGATCGAGTGGCGAGCAGTGCCGTAGATCTTGCAGCCGTTGGAGACCAGGCAGTCGTCCAGGCGGCCGTCCGGGCCAATGTAGTGCGGCGGACGCGTGGTGATGTTGGACATGATGGGGAAGTTCTTGTCAAACAGATCGAACTCGGGGTTGTTGCCCAGCAGGTCCATCGAGGTCTCGTGGAAGCTGGCGATGGTGCCGACGTCCTTCCAAAAGCCGTGGAACTCGTAGCTGTACAGGCGCTTGTTCTCGCCGAGCAGCTTGGGGATGATGTCCTTGCCAAAGTCGTGGCTCGAGCGCTGGTCCAGAGCGTCCTCCTCGAGCGCCTCGATCAGCACGTCGGCCGAGAAGATGTAGATGCCCATGGACGCGAGGTTCGAATCGGGCTTATCGGGCTTCTCGGTAAACTTGGTGATGCGGCCGTCATCGGGGTCGGTGGTCAGGATGCCAAAACGGCTGGCCTCCTCCCACGGCACGGGCATAACGCTCACCGTGAGGTCGGCGTTGTTCTCAATGTGCGTCTTGAGCATCTTGCGGTAGTCCATGCGATACAGATGGTCGCCCGAAAGAATCAGGACGTACTTGGGGTCGTTGGCCTTGATGTAGTCGAGGTTCTGCGTAATGGCGTCGGCCGTGCCCGCATACCAGGCGCCGCCGGTCTGCGTCTCGTACGGCGGCAGGATAGACACGCCGCCGTCACGGCTGTCCAGATCCCAAGCCTCGCCGGAGCCCACATAGGCATGCAGCAGGTAGGGGCGATACTGCGTCAGAACGCCCACCGTGTCGATGCCCGAGTTGGAGCAGTTGGACAGCGAAAAGTCGATAATGCGGAACTTGCCACCAAAGCTAACCGCCGGCTTAGCGATCTTTTGGGTGAGTGCCCCCAATCGGCTGCCCTGTCCTCCTGCGAGGAGCATCGCGATGCATTCTTTCTTACTCATCGATTTCTCCTTCTGTCATCGATGTTCTTAAACCCATTAGCGACGGGCACAGCGCTCGGTCGCGCCCGTCGAGTAATGCCGTGCTGGCATAAGGGAGCTCGCGCGCCTTTACGCGTGCCAGATCTCGTCGCGGTACTCGCGAATGGTGCGGTCGCTCGAGAACCAGCCGGAGGAGGCGGTGTTGAGCAGGGCCTTGCGGTTCCAGGTCTCCTGGTCGCCGTAGCTGCCGGTGAGCTTTTCCCATGCATCCACGTAGCTGCGGAAGTCTGCCATGACCAGGTCGGGGTCGTTGTTGTTCATGAGCTCGTTGTAGATGCTCTCGAAGTTGCCCGAAAGACCCGCAAAGGTGTTGTCCTTGAGCTCGTCCATCACGCGGCCCAGACGCTCGCGGTCGCCGTTGAGGGTATCCCACGCAAAGTAGCTGTTGGATGCCCAGAGCTGCTCGACCTCGGGAGCGGTCAGGCCAAAGATGGCCTCGTTCTCGCGGCCGGCCAGGTCGGCGATCTCGATGTTGGCGCCGTCGAGGGTGCCCAGCGTAATGGCGCCGTTCATCATGAGCTTCATGTTGGACGTACCCGAGGCCTCCTTGCCGGCCGTGGAGATCTGCTCAGAGATCTCGGCGGCGGGGTAGATGAGCTGGGCGTTGCTCACGCGGAAGTTGGGGATAAAGCAGACCTTCATGACCTCGTTGACGCGGGCGTCGTTGTTGATGACCTCGGCCACGGAGTTAATGAGGCGGATGGTCTCCTTGGCGAAGGTGTAGCTCGAGGCAGCCTTGCCGCTAAAGATGAAGGTCGTCGGCGTCACGTGGAAGTTGGGATCGGCGATGCGACGGTTGTAGATGTCCATCACCTTCATGATGTTCATGAGCTGGCGCTTGTAGGCGTGGAAGCGCTTAACCTGAACATCGAAGACGGTGTTGGGGTCAATGACCAGACCGGTCTCGGCCTTAACGTAGGCGGCCAGGCGCTCCTTGTTGGCGCGCTTGGAGGCACCCACGGCCTTCAGGAACTCGGTGTCGTCCTTAAACTCCTTGAGCTTCTCCAGCTCAAAGGCGTCCTTCAGCCAACCGTCGCCAATGGCCTCGGTCACGAGCTTGGCGTAGGTGGGGTTGGCCTCGGCAAAGAAGCGACGGTGCGAGATGCCGTTGGTCTTGTTGTTGAACTTCTCGGGCGTGAGGGCATAGAAGTCCTTGAGCACGATGTTCTTGATGATGTCGGAGTGGATCTTTGCCACGCCGTTGACGCTGTGGCTGCAAATCACGGACAGGTTGGCCATGCGAATCTCGCCGTCCCACAGAATGGCGGTCTGGCGCAGACGCTCCTGCCAGCCCTCCTGCGTGGTGTCGAACGACTCGTGCCAACGACGGCTGATCTCGTCGATGATTTGGTACACGCGGGGGAGGAGCTTGGAGAACGTGCCGATGGGCCACTTCTCCAGAGCCTCGGGCAGGATGGTGTGGTTGGTGTAGCTCACGACCTGCGTCACGATGTTCCAGGCGTCGTCCCACTCGAGCTTCTTCTCGTCGATGAGGATGCGCATGAGC
>URVK01000124.1 GCA_900551305.1 uncultured Collinsella sp. | reverse complement strand
GCCTCGATCGAGGAATTCGACCGCCAAAACGACCGCCTCTTTATTAGTGGCTGGCGCTCGCAGTTCCTGTCGGGCCTGATGATGCCGCTCATGAGTTTGGTGGGCAACATGGGCTACGTGGGCGTCGTCGTGGTGGGCGCACAGCTCGCGCTGACCGGCAATGCCACGCCCGGCGACATCCAGAGCTTTATCCAGTACGTTCGCAACTTTACGCAACCCGTGCAGCAGCTGGGCAACGTGAGCAACACGATGCAGTCGATGGCCGCCGCCACCGAGCGCGTCTTTGAGTTCCTGGCCGCGCCCGAGGAGGAGCAGAAAGCCGACGCGCAGATTCCCGAAAAGCGCCCCGGCCATGTGGAGTTTGATCACGTCAAGTTTGGCTATACGCCCGACAAGACCATCATCCACGACTTTAGCTGCGAGGCGCAACCCGGCCAGACCATCGCCATCGTCGGCCCCACCGGCGCCGGCAAGACCACGCTCATCAAGCTGCTGCAGCGCTTCTACGATGTGGACGGCGGTTCGCTGCGCGTCGAGGGCGTCGACGTGCGCGACTGGGACCGCGCGGCGCTGCGCGGCGAGTTTGCCATGGTGTTGCAGGACACCTGGCTGTTTAACGGCACCATCCGCGAAAACATCCGCTACGGACGCCCCGATGCGACCGACGCCGAGGTCGAGGCCGCCGCACGCGCCGCACGCTGCGACCACTTTATCCATACGCTCGCCGGCGGCTACGACTTTATGATCAACGAAGAGGGCACTAACCTGTCGCAGGGTCAACGCCAGCTCGTGACCATCGCCCGTGCCATTTTGGCCGACCGCCCGGCGCTGATTTTGGACGAGGCGACCTCCAACGTGGATACCCGCACCGAGGAGCTCATTCAGCGCGCCATGGATGCGCTGATGCAGGGCCGTACCAGCTTTGTCATCGCGCACCGCCTGTCCACGATCCGCAACGCCGATGTGATCCTGGTGATTCGCGACGGCGACATCGTCGAGAAGGGCACACACGACGAGCTGCTCGCCCAGGGCGGCTTCTACGCCGATCTGTACAATTCGCAGTTCGACGAAGCGGCGTAAAAACCGGCGGCAAACAACCGCAATGCCAAGAAAACGGGGGCGCAGGACAACCTGCACCCCCGTTTTTGCTCTGCGGCCCTCAAACCGCCTCCCCTGGGACCTGATTGACAGCCCCTTCGAGGCCCCGTGGGCAAAAAATGGCAAATATGAGTACTGTTACCCTTTTAGTAACAGCCAAAACAGCCCCAAATGCCGTTTTCACGGCTTACACGCGTCCCTAAATTGATCAAACAGCCCTATAGCGGACTTATATGTGTTTGCGTTAATGAACATATTTTGCTGTTATGTCTATTATTTTGCGAAGGCAATATGCTACTAAGCTAGCAACCGTACTCATATTTGGCATTTTTTGCCCACAGGGTGTTTCCTGGGGAACCGACAATAGCCTTAGGGTCCCGCGCGACGCCACTCCCTCCCGGTATCCGCCGACGTTCCCCCATATAAAACCTGCCAAAATAAACCTGTCCCTTTTGGCAGGTTTCGGGGTGGCAAGGGCTTGCACTTTAGCGTGCGACAGCGGATAATGCCGAGCATTCGAGAATACGCTTATTGCTCTTTCTATAGATTGAGGAGGCCCCTATGGCCATGGAATTCAAACGCAGGCTGCCGATACCCATGGAGATCCGCGAGGAAATGCCACTTTCTGCCGACCTTACCGCCAAAAAGCAGGCATTTGACGCCGAGGTCGCCAAAGTCTTTACCGGCGAGGACGCACGTAAGGTGCTCATCATCGGCCCGTGCTCTGCCGACCGCGAGGATTCAGTGCTTGAGTACATGAACCGACTGGCCAAGACCGCCGAGGAGGTCAAGGACAAGCTCATCATCATTCCGCGCGTCTACACCAATAAGCCGCGTACCAAGGGCACCGGCTACAAGGGTCTTCTGCACAACCCCAACCCCGAGGCTCCCGACGACCTGCTCGAGGGCGTCAAGGCCATCCGCCATATGCACCTGCGCGTTATTGAGGAAACGGGCTTCTTCACCGCCGACGAGATGCTCTATCCGTCCAACTACCAGTACCTCGTTGACCTGCTGAGCTATGTGGCCGTGGGCGCACGCTCGGTCGAAAACCAGGAGCATCGCCTGGTGTCGAGCGGCATTTCGGTACCCGTCGGCATGAAGAATCCCACTGCCGGCTCTACTACCGTCATGCTCAACTCCATTTACGCCGCACAGGCGCACCAGAGCTTCATCTTCCGCAACTGGGAGGTCGAGTGCGACGGCAATCCGCTCGCGCACGCCGTTATGCGTGGCTACATCGGTCTCGATGGGCGCACCTACCCCAACTACCACTACGAGCACCTGGAACGCCTGGCCGAGCGCTATACCGAGCATGCCGGCTACGCCAATCCGGCAGCGGTCATCGACTGCAACCATGACAACTCGGGCAAGCGTCCGCTGGAGCAGTATCGCATTTGCAAGGAGGTGCTCGACAGCTGCCGCCGCAACGAGTCCATCTCCAAGCTAGTCAAGGGCTTTATGATCGAGTCCTACCTGGAGGACGGCAACCAGCCGGTCGACGGCGGCGTCTTTGGTAAATCGATCACCGACCCGTGCCTGGGCTGGGAAAAGACCGACTACCTCATCCACGAGATCGCGGAGCGGGTGTAGGTTACGGCGTTTTACCAAACGCCGTAACGGCTCGACGCTGCGCGGGCCGCACCTGGACAATCTGACGTTCAACTTCAAGGGCGCGACCAGAAGGTCGGCGCCCTTTCGTTTGATGTGGCAGTTAGGGACGCTCCTTTTCTGCCGGCAGTCAGGGACATTCCTTGGGGTAGTCATTGGGGACGTTCTTGTTTGACTAGTCGTTTAAGAACGTCCCCAACGACTACCCGGGGGAGTTGCCTTCCCTCGTGGCGGTCTTCTAGCAGAAAAACCAAGTGAGTAGGCTTTTTGCAGGAGGCCAAGCACGCCCCAAAACGCCACAGCTCTGACCTGCAGTTTTATAGATCATTTGTCACGATGTGCTCGGCAGGTTCAAAAAAGTCTACTCACTTGTATCTGAGACGCACCAGATTGGCAAAAACCGCCGCGAAAGGGCCCCTGGTCCCTTCGCGGCGGTCATACACCTCTAATTTTGCGACGGTTTTGCCCGCTTGTTACTCGCTGTAGCGGGTGGCGATGGCAGCTTGTACCATGCCGGTGCTCATGAGGTAGGTCACCAGGAAGTAGCCACCGTATGCTGCCAGGAAGATTGCACAGGTGAGGCCCACGGTACCGCCAATGCTCATATTTCCGAAAATGCTCACCAACTCGATGATCACCTTAAGTGCCACAAAGGAGTGCGCCAGGCCCACTGCCAGCGGGAACAGGAAGAATACCGCTTGCTGCGCCATCACCGAATGGCGAATCTGGCGGTCGTCGCAGCCGATCTGTGCCAGTACACGAAAGCGGCGGGCCGTTAACTACAAGCTGCCAATCGGTCCCAGTACGCGATAGCTGCGGCTGCCGTCGGCCACGTTGGAGAGTTGCTGGATCGACAGAATCGCCGCGCATGCAACGACCAATACAAAGCCGATGTAGATGGCTAGATAGCTAATAAGACCGTTCATTTGCGCTGCTTGCGCGTACATCTCGGAGCGTGTGATGAAGGTTCCCCACGACCCCGGCTCCTTGCCGTCAACGAGCAGATTGTCGAGCAGAGTGTATTTAATGCTCTCGTCTGCCTCAGTCGTATCCATCCCCTGTTTGTAGTTAACGAGCAGGCTACTGGAATACGGCTGCAGATTAAGTTGGGACAACAGCTCGTCGGAAACGACGACGGTACCCGGATTGCTGCCCATCGCCGAGTTGGCGATGGCCGCCGTATCTTCGTCCGACTTATCGGTTGCGGGCTTGAGCTCATGCCCGCCCAAGGTAAGGGCATGGCCGCCAGCCATATACTTGGTGTACATGTCGACCAGCTCGCCGCCCATATCACACGTGAGCAGATACTGGTCGTGACCGATGTGCACCGGCTCCTCGCCCATCATCTGACGCAGTTTGTTGTACTGACTCGCCGGCGTCACATACAGACCCATCGCATCGGCATTGCTACCCCCGAACGCCTTGGGAAGCTTTTCGCCCATGATCTTGCACATCTCACTTGGGGTCACCGAAGGATTCGAGCCGCCAACTGGGTAACTCAGATACGAATCGATCTGCACATGCTCACCGGCAACATCGGCGATATTGACCTTCTTGCCGGTCTCGTCGTTGTTGCCCGCCGACTTGCCCTTACCGTGCCATGCGGGGTACAAATCGACCGTACTATCGGCCAGCACCATGCGATCGGCTTCAGACGGATTGACATACTCTTTGTAGTAGTCGAGCGTATCGGGCGTGTAATAGGCATACGTCTGAGACACGTCAACAGGGTTATAGCGCTCCAGGTTTTCGTTCATCACGTTGGCAATCGACATACCGCACGTCACCGAGGTGATGGCCAAAAACAGGAGCATCGCGATGACACCCATCGAAAAGCACACCGTGTTGACCTTGGCCGCAAGCTGGCGCACGGTAAACATGTTGAGGCCGCGCCAATACACGCCGCGCAGGCTCTGCAGCAGCTTGATGAGCATGCCCGAGAGTCCCCAGAACAGGGCAAAGGTGCCAACTGTAACCATAGCGGTCGTAATACCAAACTGGTTCATGGCCTCTTGCAGCTTGCTGTCCGTCGCGGTTAGCGGGAACCCATCACGTAGCAGACGGTAATAGGCCACGCCCACCAGCACCACGCCCACGGCAAAGATGGCAATCGCGATCCAGGGGTTGCGTGTCTTGATGCTCTCGTTGCGACGCTCGGCACCCATAAGCTCGATGAGTTTGGTACGACGCACGGCGCGAAGGTTCAGCAGTAGCGTGAGCACAAACATTACGAGCATGCAGGCAAGGGTCAGATTGAACGCATGCACCGAGAAAAAGAAGTGGAAATTGGCGATCTGCGTCTTAAAGAGCGAGGCCGTAAAGAACGTCATGAGCTGGGAGAGTCCCACACCCAGCACAATGCCGGCGACAAAGGCCACGACCGATACTATCACGGTCTCGAGCGCCATGATCGTGGCGACGCGCCCGCGCCCCATGCCGAGCACCTGGTACAGGCCAAACTCCTTCTTGCGGCGTTTCATGATGAAGTTATTGGCATACACCATCAAAAAGGCCATGACACCGGCCAAAAAGTACGTCAGGTTGCCGAGCATGCTGCCCATAACCTGCGCCAAGCCCTTTTCATCGATTCCGGCGATGTCGACCTGCATCGAGATGGTGTTAAAGGCATAGAAGACCGTGACGCCCAGGGTGAGCGTCAAAAGGTAGACGAGGTAGTCGCGGCCGGCGCGGCGGACGTTGCCCCAAGCGAGTTTACAGAGCATCGGAGCCCTCACCGCCCATCATGGCAACGACCTCCATAATGCGGTCGAAAAACTCTCGGCGGTCGGTG
>URVK01000123.1 GCA_900551305.1 uncultured Collinsella sp. | reverse complement strand
GGGGTTCTTCTTCTGCGGCATGATGGACGAGCCGGTGGAGTACGAGTCGGAAAGCGTGATAAAGCCAAATTCGGAGCTCGACCATAGCACGATCTCCTCGGAAAGACGCGACAGGTGCATGGCCATGACGGAGCCGGCGTAATGCAGATCGAGCAGGAAATCACGGTCGGAAACCGCATCGAGCGAGTTGGGAATCACGCCCGCAAAGCCAAGTTCGGCAGCCGTCATCTGACGATCGAGCGGATAGCTCGTGCCGGCAAGCGCGGCAGCACCCAGCGGGCAGTTGTCGGCGGCATCAAAGGCGGCCTTCAGGCGTGTAAAGTCGCGCGCGAACATCCAGGAATACGCCAGCAGATGATGCGACAGCAGCACGGGCTGAGCATGCTGCATGTGCGTGTAGCCCGGCAGAATCACCTTGTCGTACTTCTTGGCCGCATCCACCAGCACATGACGCAGCTCAAGATTGGCCTCCATGAGCTCCTTGGCCAGCGCCTTGACGCCCAGGCGCGTATCGGTCGCCACCTGGTCGTTACGCGAACGCCCGGTATGCAGGCGCTTACCGGCCTCGCCAATGCGGCGCGTC
The DNA here is from genome assembly GCA_900551305.1 of uncultured Collinsella sp. Taxonomy (GTDB): domain Bacteria; phylum Actinomycetota; class Coriobacteriia; order Coriobacteriales; family Coriobacteriaceae; genus Collinsella. Next base: position 4,931 of record URVK01000123.1, on the reverse strand, counting down.
AGCTCGCTTTCGATGGACATGTGAATGTCCTCGTCGTTGATGTCGAAGGTGAAGTTGCCGGCATCGATATCCTGTTCGATTCCGGTCAGACCCTCGGCAATCGCCTGCTCGTCCTCGGCGCTGATAATGCCCTGGGCCGCCAGCATCTTGGCATGTGCCTTAGAGCCGGCGATATCCTGCTTATAGAGATGTTTGTCGACCGGCAACGACGCGCCAAACTCCTGCGTGACCTCGGCCACGCCCGCCTCAAAACGACCGCCCCAAAGAGCCATGGAACCGTCCCCTTTCATCGAATACCAAAACAAGCGCCCAAAGCAGTGCGCCATGTCGCTAAAGCAATTTTTCAACCGCTAGTTTTACACACTCCCTGCCGTGCGCGGGGCCATGTAGCTAATTTGCAAAGAAGTGACGCACCATGCACTTGGCGCCCAACGTCTCCCTCCGGATGTTGCCCTGCGAACCATCGATCCAGGCCTTCAGGCTCATAGGGACGTCCTCGACCTTTGCAGCATCGATCTCGGGCGCGAGGGCAAGTAAAGCATGCGCAATAGCATTGAACATAATGGATACTCCTTATATATAGGCGCAGAGCCGTCAAATTGATAGAAGGAGCCCCGCCGGACAACCCCGGCGGGGCTCGGACTCAGCCGCAGTCGCGGCATCATATATGCGGGCGGAACGTAGGGGCCACCGATGTTAAGAAGTGTCAGCAAGCATAACGAAAGGTAGGGACCCCGTGCGCCCGTTATGTATCACGCGGATGGGCCGCGCGGATACCAAGGAAAGGAAGGCTTAAGCCTGGGCGGCGGCGGAGCTGGGGCCCTGGACCTTAGCCCACGTCTTGAGCGACAGCGTATCGATCTCGATAAAGCCGGCGCTGGCCTTCTCGTCAAACGTGGTGTCGCGGTCGTAGGTGGCCAGGCCGTAGTCGTAGAGGCTGAAGGGACTCTTGCGGCCGACGACATGACAGTTGCCCTTAAAGAACTTCAGACGGACGGTGCCGGTCACGAACTTCTGGGTGTCGGCCATAAAGGCGTCGAGCGCATTTTTGAGCGGGCTGTACCACTGGCCGTTGTACACGGCGGTGGCCCAATCCTGCTCGAGCTTAATCTTAGTCTTGAGCAGGTCGCCCTCAACGCAAATGTCCTCGAGCGCCTTGTGGGCGGTGATGAGCGTCAGGGCTCCGGGAACCTCATAGCACTCGCGGCTCTTGAGGCCCACCAGACGATCCTCAACCAGGTCGAGACGGCCAAAGCCGTTGTCTCCCGAAATCATGTTGAGGGCGATGACGATCTCGGAGAGTTTCATCTTCTTGCCGTCGACGGCGACGGGCTTGCCGGCCTCAAACTCAATCTCGGTATACGTCGGGGTGTCCGGCGTGTCCTCCGGATTCTTGGTCATAACCCAAGCGTCGTCGAGCGGCTCGTTCCAGGGATCCTCCAGGTGGCCGCACTCAATGGCACGACCCCACAGGTTGTCGTCGATGGAATAGGGGTTGTCGTTGGCACCCTCGGGAACCGGCACGTTATGGGCGTGAGCGTAGGCGACCTCGTCGGGACGGCACTTCAGATCCCACTCGCGAACCGGAGCGATAACCTTAAGCTCGGGGTCGAGGGCCTTGACGGCAGCCTCGAAGCGGACCTGGTCGTTACCTTTGCCGGTGCAGCCGTGGGCGACGTAGGTCGCGCCAAACTCGTGAGCGACCTCGACAAGCTTCTTGGCGAGCAGCGGTCGAGACAGAGCGGAGAGCAGCGGATACTTGTTCTCGTACATGGAGTTTGCGGCGATGGCCTTGGTCAGGAACTCATCAGAGAACTCGTCGCGCAGGTCGAGCACCTGGCAATCAAGAACGCCCAGGTCGAGCGCCTTCTGTTTCTTGGCATCCAGGCCGGTCTCCTCCTGGCCAACGTTGCCGCAGACGCAAACGACATCGAGATTCTTCTCGTCCTGGAGCCACTTGACACATACGGATGTATCAAGACCACCGGAATATGCGAGAACGACTTTTTCCTTGCTCATGGCTGTTTCCTTTCGCCCTTGGTAGCTAGTTAGAACTTCGGTCAGTTGCAAGTCACCTTGAGGTCAAAAACCGTGCAATATCAGGTTAAATAGCAAAAATCAGCACATACATGCCCTAGAAACATGCAGCAATGTCGTGCCAAAACCCAACGACCTCAAAATGACTCTGTTGAGGCAATTCGCCCCATGCGGACAGAGACGATTGTTATCGTCGTCGGGAAATTGCGCGCTGGCGTCGGATGGCATTGTCTGCAGTGGTGATGATCTTTACGAACTGCATCTGCCTCTCCTTTCACCTATCGCCGGGCGCAATTCTAATATCGTAAACGGTACCTTTTCCTCGGTAAGCGGCTCTTTTGCCGTCTCCGTTTTCGATGGTCGCTATATTACGCTAAAGTGCCTGCTGCACAAGCGACAAATTCAAATTTCTGAAAAGTTTTTTCATTACTTTGTGAAACGTGGTGCAAATGCGCTCCGTTCCTGCGAAAATACGCCCGACTACGAGTTAATGGTTATAACGTCTGAAACAATCTCGAAACGAAAGGCTCGCTTTTATGCAAACTTACGAATCGGACGCCAATATCGGCAGCATTAAGATTCTCGCCGTTGATATGGACAAGACGCTTCTCACCGACGAGCGCGTACTACCCCAGGGCCTCGACGAGCGCCTGGACAAGCTCGCCGAGGCATCGTGTTCTGCCCCGCCAGCGGACGTCCCGCCCCCAAACTCGAGGAAATGTTCGAGAGCATTAAGAACCGCCTTGCTTTTTGCCCCGACAATGGAGCCTGCGTTATCTACCGCGGCAACTATATCTATAAGAGCAACATCGATGTGGCGCTGTATCAGCAGGTGCTCGCTCGTGTCTCGGAGGACCCGCGCGCCGTTCCCGTCCTGTGCTGCTACGACGAGTTCTATGTGCTCGCCCGCGACCATCAGTACCACGACGAAATCAGCGTGTACTACAACACGATCAACTACGTCGACACCTTTGAGGGCCTTGATATCGAGTCCAATAAGATCTCGGTCTTTTTCCCTGCCTACGATGCCGAGCCCGCATTCCGCGAGACCTACAGCCCCGAGTTCTCGGACAAGCTCTACGTCACCAACGCCGGGCGCGAATGGATCGACTTTATGAACCTGGGTGTCGACAAGGGCGCCGGCGTCGCGCATCTGTGCGAGCAGCTCGGCATTGATATCGCCGATGCCGCCGCCGTGGGCGATACTTACAACGATATCCCCATGCTGGAGCGCGTCGGTCACAGCTTTATCGTGGACAATGCCGAGGAGCACATGAACGCGCACGCCAAGTGGCGCATTCCGAGCAACAACGACGGGGGCGTACTGACGCTCATCGACGCCATCTTGGCGGCTCGGTAGCCGCCCATCGGGCCCGGCCGGGCGGCACGGGTTAATTTTTCGCTCGGTCAGGTCCTGCGCAAGACGAAAGCCACATTAAGTGGCTTTCTTTGCGTGCGGAATCTACGAAAAGTTAACCCGTGCCGCCCGGCCAGGCCCTAGGTTTACTTGCTTGTCGCCTAGATGGCGTCTTGGCGTCTAGATACTTGGCTGATAGTTTGGAATGAAGGGGGCTCCTTGTTGGCAAGGAGCCCCCTTCTGGTTTTGATTACTTTGGGATTGTGGGTGTGCCCTTATTTGGCGTCTGCCCAGGTCACTCCAGTCGATGCCTCGGCGATTAGGGGTACGCGTAGGTCTACGACGTGTTCCATGACGTCTTGGACCATGGCGGTCAGGCGCTCGGCTTCGTCGACCGGGCACTCAAAGTCCAGTTCGTCGTGCACCTGCAGGATCATGTGGGCGGCAAAGCCTTCTTCTTCCAGACGGCGGCTTACACGGGCCATCGCGATCTTGATGATGTCGGCCGCGGTGCCCTGCATGGGGTGGTTCATGGCCGTGCGCTCGCCAAAGCCGCGGAGTTGCGGGTTTTTGGCCTTGAGCTCCGGAATGTGACGACGGCGGCCGTACATGGTCTCGGCATAGCCCGTCTGCTTGGCTCGCGCCACCACGTTGTCGAGGAACGTGCGCACGCCCGGATAGGCCTCGTAGTAGCGGTCGATCATGTCGCGCGCCTCGGCCATCGAGATGTGCAGCGACTGCGACAGGCCATAGGCCTGCTGACCATACACGATGCCAAAGTTCACGGCCTTGGCACGACTGCGCAAGTCGGGCGTTACCTCGGACACCGGCACGCCAAACACGCGCGCGGCCGTCTCGGCATGGAAGTCCTCGCCTTCGTTAAAGGCGCGCACCAGGTGCTCATCGCCCGAGAGATGCGCCAGCAGACGCAGCTCGATCTGCGAGTAGTCCACCGCCAAAAAGACGCTTCCCTCGCCTGCCGAAAACGCCGTCTTGACGGTACGACCCAGCTCCGAGCGCGTCGGGATATTCTGCAGGTTCGGATCGCTCGAGGACAGGCGGCCCGTTGCCGTGATGGTCTGGTTGTACGTGGTGTGCACGCGACCGTCACCGCGGCGCAGCGGGCCCAGCGTGTCCAGATAGGTGGACTTGATCTTGGACTTCTCACGCCAGTCCAAGATCAGACGCACGATTTCGTGGTCACGGGCAAGGTCGCTTAACACCTTGGCGTTGGTCGAATAGTAGCCGCGCTTGGTCTTTTTGAGACCCTGGGTCGAAAGCCCCATAACGTCAAACAGCACGTGCGAGAGCTGCATGGGGCTGCCGATGTTAAAGGTCTCGTCCCCTGCCAGGTCGCGGATGCTGCGCTCGACCTCGGCAATCTGGGTAGCAAGCCCCTCGGACAGACTATGCAGACGGTCGGGGTCTACGAGCATGCCCGCGCGCTCCATCTTGGCAAGCACCGGCACGAGCGGCATCTCGATGCCATCGAACACGTTGGCGGCGTTCTCGCGTGCCATGCGGGCGTCGCCCATCG
>URVK01000122.1 GCA_900551305.1 uncultured Collinsella sp. | reverse complement strand
AACGTGGACGTGGCTCCGCACGGCCCCGAGCGCTATGCGGTGGTCTCCGGCCAGCGTAAAATGCTCGACTTCGAGGACGGCTATTACTACCCCGCGCAGACCGGCATTGATTTCTACCACCACTACAAGGAGGACATCGCCCTCTTTGCCGAGATGGGCTTTAAGACCTTCCGCATGAGCCTGGCGTGGACCCGCATCTTCCCCAACGGCGACGAGACCGAGCCCAACGAGGCTGGCCTGGCCTTCTACGAGGACGTGTTCCGCGAGTGTCAGGCGCACGGCATCGAGCCGCTCGTGACCATCACGCACTTCGACTGCCCGATTCACCTCATCAAGGAGTATGGCGGCTGGCGCAACCGCAAGCTCATCGACTTCTACAAGAACCTCGCGACCACGATCTTCACCCGCTACAAGGGCCTGGTGAAGTACTGGCTTACCTTCAACGAGATCAATATGATTCTGCACCTGCCGTTTATGGGTGCCGGTCTGGTCTTTGAGGAAGGCGAGAACAAGGAGGCCGTCGAGTACCTGGCCGCCCACAACGAGCTCGTCGCCAGCGCTTGGGCAACCAAGATTGCCCACGAGATCGACCCCGAGGTCAAGATCGGCTGCATGCTCGCCGCAGGTAGCTACTACCCCTACAGCTGCCGTCCGGGCGATGTGCGCCAGGCGCAGCTCGATAACCAGGACAACTATTTCTTCGTCGACGTCCAGAGCCGCGGCTACTACCCGGCATATGCCGTCAAGAAGCTCGAGCGTCTTGGCATCGATGTGGGCATGACCGACGAGGACCGCGAGATCCTGGCCGCCAACACCGTCGATTTCATCAGCTTTAGCTACTACAGCACCCGTTGCTCCGCCGGTGCCGATAACCCCGATGTCGAGCGCACCCAGGGCAACGCCTTCGCCGGCGCCAAGAACCCCTACCTGCAGGAGAGCCAGTGGGGCTGGGCCATCGATCCGCTGGGCTTCCGTATTACGCTCAACGACCTGTACGACCGTTATCAGAAGCCGCTGTTTGTGGTCGAGAACGGCCTGGGCGCCAAGGATGTTGTCGAGGAGGATGGCTCCATCAACGACGACTACCGTATCGACTACCTGCGCCAGCATATCGCCGCGATGCGCGATGCGGTGACCGAGGACGGCGTTGACCTGCTGGGCTACACCACCTGGGGCCCGATCGACCTGGTGTCTGCCGGCACGGGCGAGATGTCCAAGCGCTATGGCTTTATCTATGTGGATCGCGACGATGCGGGCAACGGCACCCTCAAGCGTTCCAAGAAGAAGAGCTTCGACTGGTACAAGAAGGTTATCGCCACCAACGGCGAAGATTTGGCCTAGGCTTTCCCGATAACCGTAGCCTCCTGACCAAGGCGCCCTACGAGCAGTTAATGCTCGCCGGGCGCCTTGCCGTCTGCGGATTTTGGGACATGCGGCCCGCTTTTTCGACCCATCTGTCGGTACACTAAAAGTACTATGGGTACCCGCGAGCGACATATCGGCCACGCGGCCGCCCGATCCGCTCCCGTGGCGGATCCCAGGGGCGGCAGGTTGTTCGCTATGCCGCGATTCCTGGTTGGCATAACACATCAGGTGTACCGCCACCGCGTCTTTGCTATCGCCGGTGTCATCACCGCGCTGTTCCTCATGCTTTTGGCAGTCTTGCCGGCGCTGTTCGCCTTCGACCCCAAACTTTCTAACGCCGTGCCCGCCTATAGCGAGGTGTCCGAAGAGGTCGTGGATGCGCTCGTCCATTCGAGCTCTCTCCCGCTGCTTGTCGCCGCAATTATATTTTCGATCTGGGGCGTATCGGTCTATCTGCGCTGTTTGGACTATGTGTTGCGCCGCCGCCTTGTTGCCATCGCCTCCATCTGCGCCCTGTGGATGATCGAAGTCATTCTCAAGTACAAGTCGTTCACGCCGTTCTATGCCACCGTGCTGTGGTACCTGTACTACGTGCCCATGACGCTCATTCCGCTGCTCTACCAGTTGTGTGGTCTGCGCCTTGCGGGCCTGGAGCAACACCGCCTGGGTCGCCGCTACTGCGCCGCGCTGTGGATTGTGGCCATCCTGCTTATCGGATTTGTGCTCACCAACGATTTTCACCAGCAGGTCTTCCGCTTTGACCGTACGAGCGACACCTGGAGCAACGATTACACGTACGGCTGGGGTTATTTCGCCGTCTTAGTGTGGACGGCCTTTAACTTCGTGACCTTTTTTATCCTGGTTGGTCGGTCCTCGTCCTTTCGCATCCAGCGTTTCTCGGGTACGGCGGCGCTCGTACTGCTGGGTGGCGCATTCTTTGCCATCTCGTATGCGTTGCGCGTGCCCTGGGCATGGAAGCTCAACTTTTCGCTCGTCTATTGCGTTCTGTGCGTGGTGGCGATGGAAATCTGTCTCGATTGCGGTGTCATTCCGTCATATCACGACATTGCCGGCATTTTCGACACCTTGCCGCTTGACCTCAAAGTTCTAACGCGCGACCTGCAGGAAGTCTATGTCACGCCAGTGTCAAAGCCAATGCCGGTAGGCGTGCGCGAGGAGTTGCGGGCCCAGGCGCACGGCCGCGCCCATGCCTTTGCCGTGGCGTCCGATCCCGATGTGATGTACCGCGCCTTTCCACTGCTGGGCGGATCGGCCCTGCTTGCCCAAGACGTGTCGGATCTCAACGAGCTTAACCGTGAACTGGCACATCGTCGCATGGAGCTGCAGCGTCAAAACGAGCTGCTCGCCGCCGACTACGACCTTAAGACGCATTTGGCAGATCAAGAGGCCGAGACCTTGCTGGTCCAAGACGTGGACCAGGCGCTTGCCCGCGCGCTCGAAGGGATGTACGACCTGCTGAGCTCGCTGCCGCCGTTGACCGACGAAGCGTCTTCGCACGAGCGCTACCGCATGCTGCAGCGCGCCAAGATGCTCGTCGCCTATTGCAAGCGCAAGGGGTCGCTCACGTTGGCACAGCACGGGGAGAGCGGTTTTGATCGCGACCGCATTCAGCTCATTGCCAACGAGCTCGCAAGCGACCTGCGCACCATCGATATCGATTGCGCCTCGATTATCGCCATACGGCGCCCGATGCACGCCAGTACGGTAAGCGCCCTGTACGACTGCGTGTATGACTTTGCGTTTTTTGCCTACACCACCGACCATCCGGCGCTTATGTATCACTTGGGCGACCATGACCGATGCAGTGTCGAGCTGCGCGCCACGCTTTTTTCCAACGATGATGCAGATCTTTCGCAGACGCCCGCTGCGCAAGAGCTCGAAAGCGCTCTGCAAAGGCGCAACGTGGCATACCGCCTTGAGGGCGAACCCGGCCAGTTGCGTATGATCGTGTTGATGCCGAGGGCGGGTGAGTGACGATGACGATTTCGCTCATCCTTCCCCAAATCGTTGCGCTCGATGTTGTCTTTGCCCTGGCTGCGTGTCTGCAGACGATCCACGTCCCGCTCATTTCATCGCGCCGCTCGTCCTATAACCGTAAGGTGATTTGCGCCTACGAGGCGAGCCTCGTGCTCCACCTGGTGGTTTCGGCGCTTATCCTGTTCGCGTCGTCTGGCTCGTATCTGGTGGCGCCGCTTGACGTTTGCGCCAGGGCAATGGGCGGAGTGCTGTGGCTCAATGCCGCAATCTTTGCCTATGGCGTGGTGCTTATGGTGCGCTATCGTCGCCCCGTCATGCTGGTCGAGCTGCTGCTTGTTGTCGCCGTTACACCGCCGGTGGTTTTTGCCATGGGCTCGGCGTGGACCGTTGTCCTTATCGCAGAGGGAGCGTTCTTCCTGTTCCGTTCCATCGCGGCGCTCTTGATGGACGTCCGTAACCGCCAGGAGGATATCACCGCGTTCTCGACGATCGAGACCATCAACGTGATTCCCGTGGGCATCCTGTATCTGGACCCGAGGGGCCGTCCGCTGCTCATGAACCGCTGCATGCGCAGAAACCTGGTGGAACTTCATATGCCCACCGACCTAGGCGATATGAGCGGCACATGGAACGACCTGCGCAAACTCAGCATGCAAATGCCCGAAAGCAGCCAGAACCGTGTGCGGATTAATCTGGACCGCTTTGGTGAGGCGCGGGCGGTGGTCGAGGTTTCTCCCGCCGAGATTCGCTTGTTTGTGCACGATGACGTTATGGTTTCGGGCCGCCTCTTTGAGCGCATTATCGGCCTGGATGTAACAGAGTATGCGCATGCTCATGATCGCCTGGCGCAAGCCAACCACCTGCTTGAGCTTGCGGGCCAAGAGCTCCAAGCCCAGATCGAAGAAGTCAAAAAAGTTGCTGACAATGCGGCCTATCTGCGTATGCGCGCTCGCGTGCACGACGTGATCGGGCAGCGCCTGTCCATCCTCCATCGTTATCTGGAGGAGGGGCGCCTGGATGACGAGTCACTCGAGCAGATCGACCCGCTGCTGCGCTCAATCGCTGCCGATCTGCGCAGTGGGGGCGACACCGAACCGACAGAGCAACTGGGCGATATCGTCCATGCCTTTGGCCTGGTGAGCGTGCAGATCGATGTGGAGGGCGAGCTGCCTGAGGACGCGCGTGTCGCCGCAGCCTTTCTGCAGATTATCCGCGAAGCCTCGACCAATGCCACCAAGCATGCACAGGCCCATCGGGTCCATGTGCGCCTGTGGCGGGAGACGTCGGAAGGCAGCGCTGTTGCGCGGATGACCGTTTCTAACGACGGCGCGCCTGCACCCGTATCGTATCGCGAGGGAACGGGTATTCCAGGTATGAGGCATGTCGCGCAAGATCTGGGCGGCTGCCTGGAAATCCATGCCGCCCCGCCCTTTACGCTTGCGGTGTCCATCCCGCTCAACGCCAGCGCCACAGCTCAAAGGAGAAACTCATGATTCGCGTCCTTATCGTCGAAGACCAAGCTATCTTGCGCGAGAGCCTGGCGCGCTCCGTTGGCGACCAGCCCGATATGACCGTTGTTTCCGCCATTGCCGATGCTTCCGAGGCCTTGGGTGTCGCGCTCAAGGAGCGCCCGGACATGATACTGATGGACGTATGCACCGAGCATGATTCCAACGGCATCGTGGCGGCGGCGCGCATTAAAGAACAACTGCCCGAGTGCCGCGTCATTATCATGACCGGCATGCCCGAGATCACCTTTGTCGATCAGGCCCGCGAGGCGGGCGTCGACAGCTTTGTGTACAAGAACGTCGGTATCGACGAGCTATTCGCCGTGATGCGCTCCACGCTGGCGGGTTACTGCACGTTTCCCAAGCCGCCCGAGAGCATCTTCTCGGGCACGGCGGCCCTCGACGATGTCGAGCTGTCGATCTTGCGCCTTGCCTGCGAGGGTAAAAGCCGCCGCGAGATCGCGGCCGAGCTGTTTATGAGCGAGGGCACCATCAAACGCCGCATCTCGGAGATCCTGAGCAAGACCGGCTACGACAACATCATGCGCTTGGCCGTGCGCGCAGTAACGGAGGGCAGCATCGTTCCCAACATGGAGCGCTAGCGCTCGTTACGCATCGGCATAAAGCGGCGGGGGGGGGGGGGGGACGCCTGCGGCGTGAAGGAACC
>URVK01000121.1 GCA_900551305.1 uncultured Collinsella sp. | reverse complement strand
GCAGATTCCCCCCCTGCGCCCGGAGGGCAGCCGCGCCCCCCAGCCACTAATAAAGAGGCGGTCGTTTTGGCGGTCGAATTCCTCGATCGAGGCCTCGGCGCGGTCGAACACCTGAATGACGTTCTGGCCGGCAAAATCCTCCTCGATAATGCCGTTGACGGCGCCCAGAACCTGCTGCTGCTCGCGGAAGTACGGCTGCGAGAAGTGAATCATCACGGTCAGGATAATCGCAGCGGCCGGCAGCGTGAGCACGGTGACGCCGGTGAGCGGCAGGCTGATCGACAGCATCATGACGAGCACGCCGATAATCTGCGTCACCGACGTGATGAGCTGGGTCACGCTCTGGTTGAGCGACTGACCCAGCGTATCGACGTCGTTGGTGATGCGGCTGAGCACATCGCCCTTGCTGTGACCGTTGAAGTAGCTCATCGGAACGACAGCGATCTTGGCGGCGATCTCCTTGCGCATGCGATAGCAGATCTTTTGCGTGACGCCGGTCATGAGCCAGCCTTGGATCAGGCTGCAGACAGAGCTCGCCAGATACAGGCAGAGCAAAAAGCCGAGCGTCTTGGCGATCCAGTCAAAGTCAACGTCGCCGGTGCCGTTGACCTTGGCGACCAGGCCTTCGAACAGCTTGGTCGTAACCTGGCCGAGCACCTTGGGTCCCACAATGTTAAAGATGACCGAGCACACGGCAAAGGCGACGGCGGCAAACACGGCAATCTTGTGCTGGCCGATATAGCCGAGCAGCTGCCTCATGGTGCCCTTAAAGTCCTTGGCCTTTTCGCCGCGACGCATGCCGCCCATGCGGCCCATGGGACCACGCTGGCGGGTGGGCTTGGGAATCTGAGTCTTGGTCTCGTCTGCCATTAGCGCTCGCCTCCTTCCATGACGGCTGCAATTTCTTCTTGGGTAAGCCCCAGCTCCTCGGCGGAAAGCTGCGACTGTGCGATCTCCAGGTACGCCGGGCAGCTGCGCAGCAGCTCCTCGTGCGTGCCGGTGCCCACTACGTGGCCGTCGTCGAGCACGATGATCTGGTCGGCGTGCATGATGGTCGCGATGCGCTGGGCCACGACCACGAGCGCGGCGTCGGTAACGTTTTTGGCCAGCTCCTCGCGTAGGCGCGCGTCGGTCTTGTAGTCGAGGGCGCTAAACGAGTCATCGAACACCACGACCTCGGGCTTTTTGGCCAACGCGCGGGCGATGGCCAGACGCTGGCGCTGACCACCCGAAACATTGGAGCCGCCCTGGCTGATAGGGGAGTCGTAACCGTCTTCGCGCTCGGCGATAAAGTCCTCCGCCTGGGCGACGCGTGCTGCCTGGCGCATATCCTCGTCACTCACCATGTCGCCGGCAAACTTGAGGTTGCTCTCGACGGTACCCGAGAACAGACGACCCTGCTGCGGAATATAACCGATGCGGCGGCGCAGCTCGGAAAGGGTCATGTCGCGCACGTCGATGCCGTCGAGCGAAATGCTGCCGCCCGTGGCGTCGTACAGGCGCGGGATGAGCTGCACAAGCGTGGACTTGCCCGAGCCCGTGGAGCCAATAATGCCGAGCATCTGACCGGCATGCGTGGTGAAGTTCACGCCGCTAATGACGTCTGCGCGGGCATCGGGATACTGGAAGCTCACGTCACGGAAGGTGAGCTCGCCGCGCGGCGCGCTGGCAGCGGGCAGTTTGGGCGAGGCGGGGTCGTTGATGCTCGTGGGGCAGGTGATGACCTCTTCCACGCGCTCGGCTGCGACCTCGGCGCGGGGCAGGATGACCGAAACCATGGTGAGGATCATAAACGCCATGACGATCTGCATGGTGTAGGAGATGAACGCCATCATGTTGCCGACCTGCATCACGCCGTCGGACACGCCCTGCGCGCCAAACCAGACGATAAGCACGGTGATGCAGTTCATGACGAGCATCATGAGCGGCATCATAAAGCTCATGGCGCGGTTGGTGTAGAGCTGCGTGGTCATCAGGTCGAGCGAAGCCTTGTCAAAACGCTCGAGCTCATGCTCCTCGCGGTTGAACGAGCGGATGGGCATAAGGCCGTCGAGCAGCTCGCGGGCGGTAAGGTTCACGCGGTCCACAAAGCTCTGCATCTTTTTGAACTTGGGCATGGTGAGGCCCATGAGCACGCCGACGACGGCCGAGACCGCGATGATGGCCACGGCGATGGTCCACTCTAGGCCGGTATGGTTGGCCAGGACGCGCATGACGGCGACGATGCCCATGACGGGGGCCATCAGACACATGCGGATAAACAGGGTTGCGGCCATCTGGATCTGCTGAATGTCGTTGGTACAGCGGGTGATGAGCGAGGCCTGGCTAAACTTGCCCACTTCGGCCGGCGAGAAGTGCATAACCTTGTTGAAGGTCTCGCGGCGCAGGTCGCGGGCGATGGAGCAGGCGGTGCGCGAAGCCACGGCACCGGTCAGGATGGTGGCGACGAGCGAGATTAGGCACAGACCAAACATCGTGGTCGCCATGCGGCCCAGGTAGGCGTTCTGCACGTCGGCGGGGTCGATGCCCTGCGCCTTGTACTCGTCTTGCACATAGCTCACGGCGCGTTGGGTCACGATGGAGCCCGACATGGAGCCCATTTTGTCCGCCATATCGTTGGCGCCCTCGACGAGCTTGCCCTGGTCGATTAGGCCGCCTTCAACGCCTAGACGCAGGCTCTTCATGGTGATCTTGCCACCGTCGGCATCAATCTGTTTTTGCATGTTCTGCGCCGCAGCGGCCTTCTGCTGCATCTCGGCGAGTTGCTCGGGCGTCATCGCCGCCATCTGCTCGGGCGTGGGCATGGCCTGAGCGGCGCCGCCATCGCTTGCCTCGGTAGATGCGCCGGTCATGTCGCCCATGGAGTTGGCATCGATGCCCTGGTTGAACGAAAGGACGACAGTCTCGGGGAGGCTCATGATGTCGGCAATCTTGCCGCCGTCGGCGCGCTCCTCCTCGGTGCCCTTGTACGTTCGAATGCCGTTATTGTCCGCCTTGCCAAACACGGCCTCCACAGCTTTGGCGTCCTTGGTGCTCATAAAGAGTTCGAGGTCGTCGAGCGATTTGGCGCGAATGGTGTCGGGCACGGGCGAGGCGATGCCGCCTTGCTGCACGCCCACGTCGACGATGTCGCTCATATAGGTAGGCAGTGCCAGATCGGCGTTGCAGCTGATTACGATAAGTACGATAGCTGCAAACAGTGCCGGGACATGTTTTTTAAAGAGCTTGAGAATCCTCACTCGGCATCTCTCCTTTCTTGATTGCGGTCGATAATTTCGTTGGCACGTCTAAGAAGGCGCACCATCTCTTGGGTATCTGTTTCGCCAAGCTGCTCGAGGAAGGCCGCGGTGCGGTCCTCGAATTCCCGACGTTTGATTTCGAGATCCTGGAATCCTTTGTCGGTCACCGTGACGTGTACGCGACGACGGTCGGTCTTTGAGTGCTCGCGCTCGATCCAGCCCTTGGCCTCGAGGGCGCGCAGGATATTGGCGATGCGGGCGCTCGAGACCCAGGCACGATCGGCGAGTTCGCTCGGCGTGAGCGAGCCGCCGGCGCGCATGAGGGCGCGCATGACGGCCATCTCGCCGCCGAGGGCTTTGTCCGCAAAGCGCGAAATGCGCTGATGCATGCTGCCGAACTCGGTAAGGAGCTGACGCCCAAGCTCACGGAAATCGGTATCTTCCACCGAAAACCCCTAACACTAGAAACTATTTTCGGTGGAAGATGATACCCCAATACGCGGGCCTCATACAGTGGGCAATATTAAGAGCTCATTAAGACTTAAAATCATTCAATTGATGAAGCGTTTCAAATAACTATTATACACGCGGTTAGGCGAGGGGTTGTCACCACCATGACGACTGGGACTCATATAATCGCCACGTGCGATGCTCCAACTTCCCGCAAGGAGACACCTAAATTAAAGGGGGATGGAGTCATGGCATTTGACTTCACGGGCAAGACCGCGATTGTCACGGGCGGCACTCAGGGCATTGGCCTCGAGATCGCCAAGGGCATCGTCGCGGGCGGCGGACACGTCGCGCTCATCGCAAGGAACGCTGCTAAGGGCGAGGCCGCGGTGGCCGAGCTTGGCGAGGGCAACAAGTTCTATCAGCTCGATGTCGCTGATGCACCCAAGGCGCGCGAGACCGTCGAGCAGATTTTTACGGACCTGCCGCAAACCAACATCCTGATCAACTGCGCCGGTGTCATCAGCACCAAGAAGTTCGACGAGATCGATGACACCGAGTGGCGCCGCACTATCGATATCAACCTCAACGGTACCTTCACTATGATGAACGCCGTGTACCCGCACTTTAAGGCGGCGCATGCCGGCACTATCGTCAACGTGAGCTCCGTTGCTGGCAAGATCGGCGGCGGCCTGCTTGGCACCGCTGCCTACGCGAGCTCCAAGGCCGGTGTCAACGGCCTTACCAAGGCGGTCGCCAAGGAGGGCGGCAAGTTTGGCGTTCGCTGCAACGCCGTGTGCCCGTCGCTCACGTTGACCGATATGACCTCGATTCTCTCTGACGAGAACTCTCAGCGCATCATCAACGGTATTCCTCTGGGCCGCGCTGCCCAGGCCAGCGAGCCTGCGCAGATGGTGCTGTTCTTCGCTTCCGACCTCGCCAGCTTCGTGAACGGCGAGATCGGTGACTGCGACGGCGGCATCGTCCTGGACGGGTAATACCCCGCGATGATTATTCGGCGACGGCTCCTGCGACTCGGGACCGTCGCCTTCTTTCTGACATAGGCGCGTGCGGCTACGATTCGCATGCATCCAAAGGAGATATATATGAGTGAATCGACTGCGGTGGAGGCGCCGGCGGCAAAGGAGCCGTTCTTTAAGATGTCCTCCATCCCGGGTGCCAATATTTTGGTGCCGCTTTTGCTGGGCTGCCTGCTCAACACGCTATTCCCCGACCTGTTCAAAACGCTCGGCAGCTTTACGCTTGGTATGACCCAGCAGGGCGCAGGCCCGCTCGTGGGCGCTTTTTTGCTCATCGTCGGTACGACGATTTCGTTTAAGAGTGCTCCTGCCGCCGCTGCACGCGGCGCCATCATCATCGCCGTCAAGCAGATCGTGGTCGTTGCCGTGTCGCTGCTCATCCTTTATGTGTTCAACGACAACCTGTTTGGCATCTCTGCTATGGTGATGCTGGCGGCTTGCACCGGCGCCAACAACGCTATGTACGCTGGTCTGATGGGCACCATGGGCAATGAGGCCGAGCGTGGCGCCGTCGCCATCACCACGCTGGTTGTCGGCCCTCCGGTCACGATGATCGTGCTCGGCGCTGCCGGTCAGGCTCCGATCGGCTGGTCGCTCGTGGGCGCCATCCTACCGATCGTCGTCGGCATTATTCTGGGCAACCTCTTCCCGAGCTTTAAGAAGATGATGGCACCGGCACTTTCCGCCGTCATCGTGCTCGTCTTCTTTGCCATGGGCTCGACCATGACCTTTGGCCAGCTCATTAATGGCGGTCTCCCCGGTATTCTGCTCGGCGTGATCTGCTCGGTGGTCTTTGCAATTCCCGTTATCGCGGTCGATAAGCTCACGGGCGGTACGGGTGTC
>URVK01000120.1 GCA_900551305.1 uncultured Collinsella sp. | reverse complement strand
GACTTCATGCCAGCTGCCATAAGGGCGTGGGCGAGCGGAGCAGCGTCCTCGACCTTGTCGAGCACGACGACCGGCACGATACCCAGGGACTCAAGCGTGGTGTAGAACTGATCGAACATAATGTTCCTTTCGATGTGTGGCGCGCATGGGCGCGTGATTGCCAAATGTGCTGGTCAGGAGCCGATTTTGGATTGGTTATCGGAGGCACTGCTTGGGGTCACAAGCAATTCCAAAACCGGCTGCTCGACCAGTCATGTAGGGAATGCCAGGCAAAACCGGAATGGGACTGGTGGTTTTGCCCGGCCGGAGGAATCGGGGAGCGGGCCGCAGAGGTATGGGATTGGAAAGCTGCGGCCCGCGGAATGGAGACGGACTAGCGCGCGACGCGGGTGCCACCGTCGGCGGCGGATGCCACGGCTGCGATCTCGTCTGCGGTCACCAAGTTGGAATCGCCCTTGATGGTGAGCTTGAGGATCGAGGCTGCAATCGCGTAGTTGACGGCGTCCTGCGGGTCAAAGTCGTTGATGAGGGCATGGACGAGGCCAGCGTTGAAAGCGTCGCCGGCGGCAACGCCCTCGAGCACGTGCACGTCGTGAGCAGGGGAGAACCAGTGCTCGCCGCTCTCGGCGTCAAAGAGCATGCCCATCCAGATGGAGCGCTCGACGCAAGAGATGTTGCGGACGACCGAGGCGACCTTTTTGCAGCCGTACTCGGCGCAGATCTGGCGGGCCATCTCGACGTAGGTGTCGCGCTCCTCGATGCCGTGGGCAAGGGAGCCGGAGACGCAGGTCATGCCGAGGCCGGCGGGTGCGTCCTCATCGTTGGCGATGCAGACGTCGACGAGCGGCAGGAGTTCCTTCATGGTGGCCTGCGACTTCTCGGGCGACCACATCTTGCCGCGATAGTTGACGTCGCACACGGTGGTGATGCCCTTGGCGCGGCAGGCGGTGAGGGCATCCTTGCACGCAGCGGCCATCTCGTCGGAGACAGCGGGCGTCACGCCGGAGAAATAGAAGACATCGATGCCCTTGAGGATCTCGTCCCAGTCAAAGACGTCGCGCTTGGCCATGTTAATGGCAGAGTACTTGCGGTCGTAGACGCAGCCGTTGCCGCGCTGCGAGGCACCGACCTCAAAGACATAGGAGCCAAGGCGGTCGCCCTGACGCACGACGCGCGTGGTGTCGACGTCGTAGGCCTTCAGCGAACGCAGGGCGCACTCGCCCAGACGGTTGGCCGGGACAACGGAGACGTAAGCGGCCTTGTCGCCCTGGTAGGCCAGGGAAAGAGCGGTGTTGGCCTCGGCGCCGCCGTAGCGGACGTCAAACTCGGTTGCCTGCTCAATACGCAGGTGGTCTTTGGGTGAGAGTCTCATCATGATCTCGCCGAAGGTAAGAACCGTTTTACCCATGGTCGCGCAGCTCCTTTTACTCGTGCGTACACCTTTGATATGGCGTTGGCACGCAGGTGCCAAGACGGTAGGGTGCGTCTTTGCACCTGCGTGCCAACGCTCGCCGAAATCGGTTTACGAAATCGGTTTCGTTTCGAGTTGTAGTATACTCACCTACAGCGTTTTGCAACCGAGATTTTTAAAAAATGCCTAAAATGGCTCAGATCGCCGACAATTGGGAAACGGGGTGCGCTATGGCGCAGATGAGAATCAAGGACATTGCCGCCGAGGCGGGCGTGAGCCCGGCCACGGTCTCGCGCTATCTCAACAACCGCCCCGGGCAGATGACCGAGGAAACCCGCGCTCGCATCGCGGCGGTTATCGAGCGCACCGGCTATCGCCCACGTGCTGCCGCGCGCAATCTGCGCAGCTCGCGCACCAACCTCATCGGCGTGATCCTGGCCGACATCGCCAACCCGTTCTCCAGCGCTATGCTCGAGGGCCTTTCCGCCAGCGCCGCCGCGCGCGGCTGCTCGCTCATGACGGCCATTAGCGGCAACGACCCCGCTAAGGAGGCCGAGTCGCTCGCCAGACTTATCGATGCTGGCGTGGACGGTCTGGTCGTCAACACCTGCGGAGGCAATGACGAGGCGATCGCCGCGGCAGCGGGACGTCTGCCTGTTGTGCTGCTCGACCGCGATGTTGCCGACGGCGGTGTCGATCTGGTGACATCTAACAACCGTGAGCTGGTCGCTGGCTTGGTAGACGCCTTGGCTGCTGCGGGCAGCGAGCGCCTGTGCCTGCTCACCGAGGCGAGCGACGACAGCCCCGTGCGTCGCGAGCGTGCCGAGGCCTTTACCGACGAGCTGTCGCGACGCGGCCTTGCCGGCGAGGTTGTCACCTTGGCCGATGGCGGTGCCACGGGCGTTGGTCGCTTGGACGAGACCATCCGCGGCTATGCAGGTAAAAAGCTCGGCCTCATTGCTGTCAACGGCTTGGTTTTCCTGCGTCTGACCGAGGCGCTAGCGCAGCTGGGACCCTCGCTGCCGGCGGGGCTCAAGATCGCGACGTTTGACGACTACCCCTGGAACCATGTGCTCTTTGGCGGCGTGACCACGGCCGCGCAAGACACCCTCACCATCGCCGAGCGCGTAGTCGAGCGTCTGTCCGAGCGCATCGACGTCGTCACCACCACCGTGGGCGAGGCCGCAAAGCTCGCCCCCAAGCGCATCGAGATTCCCGGCCACATCGAACACCGCGCCTCGACTTCGCGCTAACCGCTCGTTCGCAACTGCCTGTTCGCGCACGTTTTTTGAGCGCTTGATACGCTTTAACCCTGCGGAAACATTTTTCTGCGATAGTATCTGCGATATAGACCAGTCGAAACCCGCCCGAAAGAAAGGGGAGCGACATGAACCAGCAGAACATCGATTACGTACTCCGCTCCGTAGAGCAGCGTGACATCCGCTTTGTGCGTCTGTGGTTTGTCGACATTCTCGGCCGCCTCAAGAACTTTGCCATTAGCCCCGAGGACCTCGAAGTCGCTTTTGAGGAGGGTATTGGCTTTGACGGCTCCGCCATCGAGGGTTTTGCCACGCCCGAGGAAGCTGACATGCTGGCGTTTCCCGATGCTTCGACCTTCCAGATTTTGCCGTGGCGCCCGAGCCACAACGGCGTCGCCCGCGTGTTCTGCGATGTATGCACCCCTGACCGCAAGCCCTTCGCCGGCGATCCGCGCGATGCCCTGCGCCGCATGTTCCGCAAGGCCGAGAAGGCTGGCTATCTGCTCAACGTGGGCGCCGAGCTGGAGTATTACTACTTCCCCGACGAGCACACCCCTGAGCCGCTCGACAACGTGGGCTACTTCGATCTTTCGGTGAGCGATGCCGCTCGCGACCTGCGCCGCAACACGGTCCTCACGCTCGAGAAGATGTCCGTGCCCGTGGAGTACACCTTCCACGCCGCCGGCCGCTCGCAGCACGGCATGAGCCTACGCCACGCCGAGGCCCTGAGCATGTCCGACGCCATCACCACGGCAAAGCTCATCATTAAGCAGCAGGCCTACGAGAGCGGTTGCCACGCCTCCTTTATGCCCAAGCCGCTGGCGGGCGAGGATGGCAGCGCCATGTTCCTGTGCCAGTCGCTGTTCGACCACGACGGCAACAACGTCTTTTGGGGAGAGGACGACGAGAAGTACCATCTCTCCGACGTCGCCAAGCACTACATGGCCGGTATTCTGGCGCACGCGCGCGAGATCAGCGCCATCACCAACCCTACGGTCAACTCGTACAAGCGCATCACCACGGGCGGCGACTCCGTGCCGCAGTACGCCACGTGGGGCCTGCGCAATCGCGCGAGCATGGTCCGCATCCCGGTCTACAAGCCCGGCAAGCAGCTGTCCACGCGCATCGAGCTTCGTAGCCCCGACCCCATGGCCAACCCGTACCTGGTCAACGCCGTCACGCTTGCGGCTGGCCTGGACGGCATCGAGCGCAAGCTGGAGCTCCCGCCCGAGGCCACGGCCGAGACGCTCAAGCTTACCGACCGTCAGATGGTCGAGGCCGGCTACACGCCGCTGCCGCGCTCGCTCAAAGAGGCGCTCGACGTGTTTGAGGACTCGCAGTTTATGAAGGATGCCCTCGGCGAGCACATCCACAGCTTCTTCCTCAAAAAGAAGCGCGACGAGTGGCATAAGTTTGAGTCTACGATCACCGAGTGGGAGATCAAGCACTACCTGGCGAACTCCTAATCGCGCTGGCTTGTTCCAGTACGATTGAGCTCATTTCTTTGGAGGCCGATATGTCCGAAAAGAGTGCCCTGTTCATGGCGCGCACGACGCGCTTCCACGAGTTTGCCCGCAGCTTGACGACCACCCTGGGTGTCGAGGTGAGCCTGGCCACCCCCGATTCGCCGACTGCGGCGCACGACTTTGACCTGCTGATTCTCGATTCCGATGGCATCCGCAGCGACCGCATCGATCAGATTGCCAAGTGGCTTGACGATCGTGGCGGCGTCCCCATGTTGGTGATTGTCGACGACGAGGCGCTCGGCACCCTGCGTCTGCCGAACCACGCGCATGCCGACTTTGTATGCCCCACGGCGACGCCCAACGAGCTCAAGGCTCGTGCGCAGCGCCTGATGGGCGAGGAGGAGACCGTCACCGCCGACGATGTGCTCAACATCGACAACCTCGAGATCAACCTGGCTACCTACCAGGTGACGCTCGATAACGAGCCCATTGACCTGACGCTGATGGAGTACTCGCTGCTGAGCTTTTTGGCGACGCACCCCAACCGTGCCTACAGCCGCGAAGTGCTGCTGCACCGCGTGTGGGGCTTTGAGTACTGCGGCGGCACGCGCACCGTCGACGTGCACATCCGACGCATCCGCTCCAAGGTGGGCCCGCAGATCGCGGCACACATCACCACCGTCCGTGGCGTGGGTTATCTGTTTAAGGACTAGATCTCCACTACTAAGGGGACAGGGCGCCTTTGTGGTGGTTTTGCCGCATACGTGGATTCCTTTCGGGTCTGCGGCAGAACTTAAGCCTTCCTAAAAGATTGCGTTCTCATACACTTGCGCCCGCATATTGGGGTACAACTCAACGTGAACAATGATGGCCCGCCACATGTTTGGCGGGCCTTTGGTTATTTGACGAAAGGATCGCAGCTATGAGCGAGTACGATTCCCAGCGTCCCCAGGATGCGGGCAACGCCGGCGAGACCCAGCAGCAGCCGCGCGTGCAGGTAGAGTCGACGCCTGCCGACAGCAACATTCCCTACGTGCAGGCCTACGACACGCAGACCGGAAAGCCGCTGGGCAGCCAGCAGGTTGTAAACAAGCACACGGTGGTCAAGACCAAGACCAAAAAGCTGCCGATCTTTATTACAGCGCTTGCCGGCTGCGCCTGCGGCGCCCTGCTGGTCATCGCGCTCATTATGAGCGGCACGCTCAACATTGGCGGCGGAAAGAATGCCGTGACGGCGGGTGCTTCGGGTTCGTCGACGCAAAAGATTACGATTGATTCCGAGGACACCACGCTGGCCGAGGCCGTTTCTGCCAAGGCCCTGCCCTCCGTGGTTTCCATTACCGCCACTTCGAGCGGTAGCCAGAATGGTTCGCTTTCGCAGTCTGCCGACGAGTCGGATAGCTCGGGGAGGGTCGGCTCCGGGGGGGGGGGCGGTGCTCGTTAC
>URVK01000119.1 GCA_900551305.1 uncultured Collinsella sp. | reverse complement strand
CCGCGGCCTCAACGGCAGCGGCCTGACGCTCTGCGCGATCCCATATGCCCGAGCGGCCGCCCTCCTTGTGCAGCAGGCGCACGTCGACGATCTCCATGCCGCGATCGACCGCCTTGCACATGTCATAGATGGTCAGACACGCGGCACTCGCGCCGGTCAGGGCCTCCATCTCAATACCCGTCTTGCCCGTCACGCCGGCCGTAACCAGTACGTGAAAGCCAACCTGCCCGTCCGCGCGCGCCGGCGCCCAGCCCTCGGGCACGTCATCGGCCGGCGTCCCCGCCGCAGCGATGGGCTCGATATCGCACTTGCTCTTGGTAATGAGCAACGGGTGGCACATGGGGATAATGTCGCTCGTGCGCTTGATGGCCATAATGCCCGCCACGCGCGCGCAGGCAAGCACGTCGCCCTTTTTGGCGCGGTCCTGCAGCACCATAGCCTGCGTCTCGGGATGCATGAGGATGGCGCCCTCGGCGATGGCGATGCGATGGGTCTCGGCCTTGTCGGACACGTCGACCATGCGCACCTCGCCCTTGGCGTCCACGTGCGTCAGCTCGTCACGACGGGCGTCGCGGGCGGGCTCGGTGGCAGCACCGGCAGTCGGCTGCGCGGACGCGGCGGCGCTGCCAGCATTCGCCGCAGCCGTGACTTTGTGGGCAGACATCGCGGCCCTGCGAGCGGCCTTGGTGGCATCGGCGTACCTGCTCTTGGCCATATGATCATCCTCCGATTTGGGACATAAATCGTTGCGTGCCCTCAATTATCGCGTGTTCCTGCGGTTTGTGGGCCACGGCATCGCGCCAAATCGAAAGTACCTGCATATCATCACCACGGCGCAGCGCTTCACGCACCGAATACTCGGCATCGCTAAACAGGCACGGACGCACGTTGCCATCGGCCGTCAGGCGCAGACGGTTGCAATTCGCACAAAAATGATTGGACATGGCGCTAATAAAGCCAACCGTTCCCGCCGCGCCCGTAAAGTGCCAATAGCGCGCAGGGCCCGCGCCGGCAGGAGCGTCGTTGATGTCGAGCGGCTCGAGCTCGCCCAGTCCCGTCGCGGCGGCCCCGGCATTGATGCGCACCCGCAGCTCGTCGCTCGGCACGGTGTCGCTCGCGTCCCACAACTCGGGATTGAGTGTGGGCGCGTGAGGGTCTACGGCACAATGCGAGCTCGTATGTTCGTCGCCGATGGGCATGTATTCGATAAAGCGCAGGTGGATGGGGCGGTCAAGCGTGAGCCGCGCGAGGGCCGCCACATCCTGGTTGAGCCGGCGCACAACAACGCAGTTGACCTTAACGGGCTCAAAGCCCCAAGCCAGCGCCGCGTCGATGCCAGCCATGGTCTGCTCGAGTCGACCCAGGCGCGTGATCTTTCCAAACAGCGAGGGGTCGAGCGTATCGAGTGAGATGTTGACGCGGTTAAGCCCGGCATCTTTGAGCTGCGGTGCCAGCTTGGGCAGCAGGGCGCCGTTGGTGGTGAGCGAGATGTCCTCGATCTGCGGAATCGCGCGGATGTCGCGAATGAGCGGGATGATGCGGCGGCTGCCCAGCGGCTCGCCGCCCGTCAGGCGTACGCGGCGAATGCCCCCCCCCGCCACCAGGCGCACAAAGCGGGCGATCTCCTCGGCGCTGAGCAGCTCGTCGTGCGCGCGGGGTGCCACGCCATCGGCCGGCATGCAATAGATGCAGCGGAAATTGCACTTGTCGGTAACGGCAATGCGCAGGTAGTTGATGTCGCGGCCAAAACCGTCATGTTGCACGTGCCCGTCCACGCAGCCCTCCCCTCACGCGGCGTTTTATTCTTCGGAAAACATAATACCCCACGAGAGAATCATGCCAACACCCGTACGACAGGACAGGCCACTTCGAGCAAGACCGGCCTCCCAAGCCCATCCTCAGCACGCAAACCATCACAACATTCGATGCTTTTCTCGTTTTTGGCAAAAAACGTCGAATGTTGTGATGGTCTGCCTGCCCACGGCACCCCGTAGAAGGACCAAAGCGCCCCTAAAGGCTGCCGTCCCAGTGCCGAATCACGAATTCTCGCAGGTCGTTTTGACGTTTCTGGAACGCTTCGCTTCGGTCGCACTTGAGGCCCATAGCGAGTGCAATGGCGTTCATCGCCCGATGCAATTGCAGCTGGTGGGCAAACTGAGTCCCGGTGAGGACGATCATCCTAAAGCCCAGCGCGCTCAGCACGGTCATACGCTCCGCATCCGACGCGCTGCGCTGTTTATCAAGATGGTCCGAGCCGTTGTATTCAATCCCCGTACCGCTCGCAGACGCATATACGTCGATCTCGAAATACCCGGCCTTTGCGAGATATTTGAACTCGTTGGGAACATCGACCCGATAGTTGAGCTCAACCTTGGCGTATCCCAGCCCGCCCTGAGAACGTTTTGCTACGACCATGATTGCGGTGGCCGTCTCCATGGGCGACCGCGCGCCATCGTGCACGCGCTTGAGCACGGCGGCCGCACGTATAGCCCCCTGACGAGATCGATTCTCACTGCAATAAGCAATCAAGTCGGCAACGGTATACCTCTGCCCCATCTCGATATAATCGCCTGTCGACAGATGATTCAAATGGTATCGAGCGCAGATTTCGTAGCCATATTCCAGCTGCTCGGGCTCACTCATCCACGAACCCGCTTGGACAAAGCACATGGCCTCATCAACCACCAGAAGGCCCTCTGCCACCTCGATAAGATGGCATGGAGGTATCGGCGCTCCAAACACGTGGCACCTAAATCCAGCCGGCGTCGAGCGCTCAAAATCGAAGTTGACGAGCGTGTCGACATGATCGAGCTCTTCTCGTGGAATACCAAGTGAAACCAGATAGTCGGTAACAATCCCGGCAGCCGTTGAAGCCCTCAGCCCCTTGGCATCGAGTCCCAATTTGGGCAGGCTCGCGGTCGGTTCTGCCTCGTTAGCAAGCGAGTCCTCATCGTATAGGCTGCTTGCTCGCGAGAGCGGCTCGGACGGGCGCGCCACGTTGTGGTACAGCCAGGCAGTCTTATGGGACAGGACGATCGGCAGGTCCATGAGCCCTCCAATGGAGTCGGATAACCAACCTTATTCCCCTGCCCACGGGTCCGCACACCTTCGTGCGCAAGAAAGCGATTCCACCCGGTCGAGTGACAGAAAAACCATCACAACATTCGATGCTTTTTCCGATTTTGGCAAAAAACGTCGAATGTTGTAATGGTTTGAGGCGAGGTGAGGGGCACGGAGGGGTCAAAGCATCGTGCTCGAACGGGTTAATCCAACTCTTTTAAACCATGCGCCAGCTGCCAGTACTCTCCGTGCTGGGCGAGCAGCTCTTCGTGCGTGCCGCGCTCGATGATGCGGCCGTGTTCGAGGACCATGATGGCGTCGGCGTCGCGGACGGTGGACAGGCGATGCGCAATCATAAACGTGGTGCGTCCGCGCATGATGCGGTCCATACCGCGCTCGATGAGCTTTTCGGTACGCGTGTCAATGCTCGAAGTGGCCTCGTCCAGGATGAGCACCGGCGGGTCGGCGACGGCCACGCGCGCGATGGCGAGCAGCTGACGCTGGCCCTGCGACAGGTTGGCTCCATCGGCGGTCACGAGCGTGTCATAGCCCTGAGGCAGGCGGCGGATAAACGAATCAGCGCAGGCTGCCTCGGCAGCGGCGCGCACCTCCTCGTCGGTCGCGTCGAGCTTGCCAAAGCGGATGTTCTGCGCAATGGTGCCGCTAAACAGGTGCGTGTCCTGAAGCACAATGCCGAGCGACCCGCGCAGGCTGGCCTTGGCAATGTGCTTGACGTCGATGCCGTCGTACGTGATCTCGCCGTCATCGACCTCGTAGAAGCGGTTGATGAGGTTGGTGATGGTCGTCTTTCCGGCGCCCGTCGAGCCCACAAACGCGATCTTTTGCCCTGGCTTGGCAAACAGGTTGAGATCCGTGAGCACACGGGTGCCCGGCACGTAGGAAAAGTCCACGGCGTGGAAGCGCACGTCGCCGGCAAGCGGAACCAAGCCGCACGTAAGCTCGGTGCCGTCGGCGGCCACCGCGCGGCCCGACTCATCAACGGCTGCCACGTCATGCAGATGCCCATACGCGCCCACGCCCTGACCCTTAGGAATCTTCCACGCCCACGCGGCGTCGCCCGTCTGCACCAGCTCCACGCAGCCCTCGTCCACCTCGGGCTTAAGGTCCATGGCGGCAAACAGGCGCTCGGCACCGGCCAACGCGTTGAGCAAGAAGTTGCCCAGCTGCGTAAACTGGTTGATGGGCATGGCCGCCTGGCGCACAAAGACCAGATAGCTTGCAAGCGCGCCCACGTCGGCGAGTCCCTTGATGCAGAGCATGCCGCCCGCCACGGCGACGATGGCATAGTTGACGTAGCCAATCACGACGGTCATGGGCACCATGGAGTTGGCATAGCTCACGGCGGCGGGGCCGGTGCGGCGAAGCTCCTCGTTGCGGCAGGTGAAGCCGGCGACATTCGCCGCCTCGCGGTTAAAGACCTTGATGACCTTTTGGCCCGAGACCATCTCTTCGACGTATCCGTCCAGGTCGCCAAGCGATGCCTGCTGAGCGGCAAAGAAGCGCTTAGAGTGCGCGCCCGAGTAGCGCGCATACAGCACAATGGCCGCATCGCACACGAGTGTGATAATCGTGAGCTGCCAGTTAAGGATGATGAGCATGGCCGTGGTGCCCACAACCTGAATGGCGGCCTGAATCACGTTGGCAAAGCTGTTGTTAAGCGCCTCGGAGACGGTGTCGACGTCGTTGGTGAAAAAACTCATGATGTCGCCCGAGCGCGTGCTGTCAAAATAACTGAGCGGCAGCGTCTGGATGTGCGCGAACAGGTCGCGGCGAATATCGGACACCACGCGTTGGGCCGCGCGCACCATAATCTGCGAGTAGCCCAGGGCCGAGAGCACGCCCGCGGCGTAGATGACGGCCGTAAAGAGAACCTGCTTGGTAAGCAGCTCCTCCCCACCCGCGGCCAGGCCGTTGACGATGGGGCGCACCATATAGGTGCCGGCAAGACTCGCGATGGCGGCGACAGAGGCGAGCACGCCCACCGCGAGCAACGAGAACTTGGCATGCCCCATGTAGGAGAGCAAGCGGCGCACAGTGCGCTTGAGGTCGGCCGGGCGTGCTTGGGCTGCGGTCTTAGGCATGACGCTCACCCCCTTCCAAGGGCGATCCGCATGCGACGGAGGAAAACGGATCATTCGCGCAACCATCGTCGCTGCCGTCGCCGGCGTCCGCGTTCCTCGCAAACTCCATCTGCGAGGCATAAATCTCCTGGTATATGTTGTCGCCCGCTAGCAGTTCCTCGTGCGTGCCCACGCCGTGGACACGACCGTCGTCCAATACCACAATGCGATCGGCATCCATGACACTCGCGATGCGCTGGGCGATGATGAGCACGGTCGTATCGGAAATCCGGGCGATGTGCTCGCGAATCTTAGCGTCGGTCGCCATATCGACCGCGCTGGTGGAGTCATCAAAAATGAGCACGCGCGGATGCTTGAGCAGCGTGCGCGCGATGCACAGGCGTTGCTTCTGGCCACCCGAGACACCGGCGCCGCCTTGGCCCAACTCGCCGTCCAGCCCGCCGATGCGATCAAGGAACTCGTCCACGCACGC
>URVK01000118.1 GCA_900551305.1 uncultured Collinsella sp. | reverse complement strand
GAGCCTACCTATACCTATCTGCCGGGTGACATGTGCTGCTACGACGACACGTTTATCCCTGGCTGGGAAAAGCTCGCCGCGGCCGTCCACGAGTATGGCTGCAAGATCATGCCGCAGCTCTTCCACCCCGCCTATATGGCCTTTAACATTCCGGGCACGCCGCGCCTGATCGCTCCGTCCTTTGTGGGCCCGTCTTACGCCCGCGAGGCACCGCGTCCCATCACGGTCGATGAGATCCACGAGCTCACGCATCAGTTCGGTGACGCCGCCGTGCGTATGCAGAAGGCCGGTGTCGATGGCGTTCGAGGTCCATGCGGCACACGCTCACGGCATGCTCGGCGGCTTTTGACTCCGCTCTACAACAAGCGCACCGACGAGTACGGCGGCTCGCTCGACGCCCGCATGCGTTTCCTGCTCGAAGTCATCGCCGAGATTCGCGAGCGCTGCGGCAAGGACTTTATCATCGACGTTCGTATCTCGGGCGATGAGTACACCGATGGCGGCCTGACCCTCAACGACATGATCTACGTCTCGCGTCGCCTGGAGAAGGCCGGCGTCGACATGATTCATGTGTCGGGCGGCACCACCATCAAGCGCGGCTCCGCGATTCCCGCCGCCGGTACGCAGCAGGCCTCGCACGCCGCCTGCTCGCGTGAGATTAAGAAGCACGTGAACATTCCCGTTGCCACGGTCGGCCGCATTAACGAGGCCTGGATCGCCGAGGAGCTGATCGAGGACGGCGCTGCCGACATCTGTATGATGGGCCGCGCCAATCTGTGCGATGCCGAGTTCTGCAATAAGGCCGCTGCCGGCAACGCCGACGACATCCGCCCCTGCATCGGCTGCCTGCGCTGCCTGAACGGCATTATGTTCGGCAAGCGCATCTCCTGTACCGTCAACCCGGACGTGGAGCGCGACGAGGCCGGCTACGAGCCTGCCGCCGAGGCCAAGAACGTGCTCGTTGTGGGCGCTGGTCCTGCGGGCATGGAGGCAGCCTACATTGCCGCCAAGCGCGGCCACAACGTGGTGCTCGTTGACAAGCAGGATGAGCCGGGCGGCGAGATGCGCATCGCGGCCGTTCCGCCGGCAAAGCAGGAACTCACCCGCGTGATCAAGTATCAGTATCGTCGCCTGGCCGAGGCCGGCGTGAAGTGCGTATTTGGCACCGAGCTTACTGCCGAGGACATTCAACGCGACTACGCCGGCTACGAGGTTGTCCTGGCTTATGGCGCCGAGCCCATCGCTCCGGCCTTCATGCAGGGCTTTAAGCAGGTTATGACGGCTGACGACCTGCTGGGCGGCAAGGCTTTCCCGGGCAAGAAGATCGTCATCGTGGGCGGCGGCACCGTCGGTTGCGAGACGGCCGATTACCTGGCCCCGTTGGTCAATGACCTCTCGCCGGCCAATCGCGATGTCACCGTCATCGAGATGACCAAGACGCTCGCTGCCAACGAGGGCGGTGCCGGTCGCGCGGTGCTCATCACGCGCATGCTCTCCAAGGGCGTTCACGTGCTGACTGAGGCCAAGGTGACCGAGATTACCGAGGACACCATCAGCTACGAGAAGGACGGCGAGTTCCACACCATCGCCGATGCCGATACGCTGGTACTTGCCATGGGCTATCGTCCCAATACCAAGTTGGCCGACGACCTTGCTGCAGCCGGCGTTACCACCCACGTGTTGGGCGATGCCAACAAGTGCGGCAACATCCGCGACGCCATCGGCGACGGCTACAAGATTGCCTGCGAGCTCTAGTTAATCCCTTGGTGCATGGGGCCTGTCCCCGCGGCGTCAGTCGGTAGATAGCAAAAAGCGGCGGGCGGCCCCTAACGGGGAGGGACGCCCCCTGGGCAACGGCGGTCGTCCCGTACGTGGGACGACCGCCGCTTGCGTTAGCTGCAATGAGTCGTGCGATTAGAGGCCCAGGATCTCCTTGACCTTGGTGATGATGGCCTCGTCGGTTGCGTTGGCAAAGAAGTACTCCTGGAAGTGTTCGCCGGCAAGTGCGCCCTTCACCAGGTCCTGATCGATCTCGCCCAGAACGTCGACGAGCGGACGCATAGTCACAGCGCGGACGCCGTCGAGGATCTTCTTGTTGCGCTGCTCGGGCTCAACACGCTCGGCAGGATAGCCGTTGCCCGAACCAAAGCCAAAGAGCTTCTCGAAGGTGTACTCAAGGTTGAGCTCCTGGCCCCAGCCGTTCTTGAGGGCGAAGGGCATGGCAACGGCGTTGCCATCGTTGACCTGGGCAAAGGTGTAGGCGTCGAGCGGGTCGGCAACGTGGCCGCACAGCACGCCGGGGAAGGAGTTACAGGCGAGCATGGCGCCCTCGCCGGTGCCGCAGCCGGTCACGACGTAGTCGGCAGCACCGGAGTTCAGCAGCACGGCGGCAAGGATGCCGTTCTGCACGTAGGTGAGGGGCTTGGAGTCGGCGTCGGCATACATACCATAGTTAAAGACGGTGTGCCCCATGGGCTCGACAACCTTCTTAAGGGCAGCCTCGATCATGGGGTTCTTGGAGTTCTGAGAGTTCTCATTGATCAGAGCGATTTTCATTGCGAATTACCTTTCTATTTCTAACTTGCGGTGAAATACGGACTGTTTTGCCTGATAGAAGCCAAAACCAATCCTTATCTCACCGCAACTCAAATGAAAAACGAGTGGATGAAACCTGATATGGGCAGTTGCGGCGACGCTTATTGAGGCTGCTTTCCAATGTATGCGAGGATTCCGCCGTCGACGTAGAGGATGTGGCCGTTGACGAAGTTCGATGCATCGGAAGCCAAGAACACGGCGGGGCCCTTCAGGTCCTCGGGCGTGCCCCAACGGGCTGCTGGCGTCTTGGCAATGATGAACTGGTCAAACGGGTGACGGCTGCCATCGGGCTGCTTCTCGCGCAGCGGTGCGGTCTGCGGCGTGGCGATGTAGCCGGGTCCAATGCCGTTGCACTGGATATTGGCCTCGCCAAACTCCGAGCAGATGTTCTTGGTGAGCATCTTGAGTCCGCCCTTGGCCGCGGCATAGCCGGCGATGGTCTCGCGGCCCAGCTCGCTCATCATCGAGCAGATGTTGATGATCTTGCCGTAGCCCTTGGCGATCATGCCGGGCAGGCAGGCCTTGGACACGATAAACGGTGCGTTGAGGTCAATATCGACGACGCGGCGGAAGTCCTCGGCGCTCATGTCGAGCATCGGGGTGCGCTGGATGACGCCAGCGTTGTTGACCAGGATGTCGGGCGTGGTGCCAAAGTCGGTCTCGATCTTGGCGATGAGCTCGGCGACGACGGCCTCGTCGGTGACGTCTGCCACGTAACCATGAGCCTCAAAGCCCAGCTCGCGGTAGTGCTTCTCGGCCTCGGCTACCTTGTCGGCGTGACGTGCGTTAAAGGCGATCTTGGCGCCGGCCTCTCCGAGCGCCTCGGCGATGGCCATGCCAATGCCATAGGTGGCGCCGGTTACCAGTGCGACCTTGCCGTCCAGACGGAAGCTGTCCATGCCGAACGTAAAGTTGTCAGAATTCTTATCGGCCATCTTGCTCCAATCTTTGTGGAATGACTGACAGTGCAAGTGTCAGCTAGTAAACCGGTTTTGTCAATGATAGTCTTGAATTCATCACTTTACGTGCCAAATTGATATATTGCTCGGTGTGCAATATAGGTAAATTGGTTTTTCAGCTTTCCGCGCCAGCATGAGAAGGCAGCTCATTGCGGCCAGAAACGAGCCGCTATTGCCTGTATAGGGCTAGAGGGTGCTCTCGTTCCAGTGAATATGGCAATCGAGCACCTGATGCGTTTCGACCTGTTCTTTTTCGGCAATTAGGTCGAGCAGGATGCGTGCCGCGGTCTGTCCTTCTTCGCGAGCGGGTTGTTCAACGACCGAAACCGAGGGGGAGGCGACGCCGACCCATTCGGTGTTGTCGAAGCCCAGCAAGCCCACGGTATCGGGCATAAGGTGGTAATAGGCCTTGCAGCATTTGTAGACCTCGGGCAAAGCCCAGCAGTTGGGGGCAAAGATGAGCGTTGGCGTTGTCCCGTCAATGCTCGACGCCAAAAAGCTTTCAAGCTTCTCGCTGTCTACCTGGTCGTTTTCAATCAAGAATTGCGTAAAACCAAGATCGTGCGCTTCGAGTGCGTCGACAAAGCCGCTAAAGCGCTCGATGCGGCTGGAAATCAGCCCCGGCGTGGCGGTAACGACCAAAAACCTTCGATAGCCTTTTTTGATGCATGCCTCGACGGCGCGGTACGAAGCTTCGTAATTATCCGTCTTGACCCAGTTGGAGCTAAAGTCGTACAGCTTGGAATCGATAAAAACGAGGGGCTTGCCGCTGTCGCTGATAGATTTGCTAATTTCCTTAAAGCGGGCGGTCGGCTGCACGATAAAGCCGTCGACGCCCAACGCGATAAGGCGATCGATGTAGGCGAGCTCATCTTGCTTGTCAAAATTGGAGGCGCAGACCAGCATACGGTAGCCCTCCTTGCTGGTGACGGTATCGATGCCTTTGACCAGCTGGTTTGCAAACGTGTTGGTGATGTCGCCGATGATTACACCGATCATCTGGCTATTCTTGGCATTCATGCCGCGGGCGAGGGGACTTGGCTCATACCCGGTATCGTGGATGGCCTTGCGGATGCGCGCCTGCGTGTCGTCGCTCATGCGGTCGGTCTTGCCATTTAGGTAAAA
This sequence comes from uncultured Collinsella sp., assembly GCA_900551305.1. Classification (GTDB taxonomy): domain Bacteria; phylum Actinomycetota; class Coriobacteriia; order Coriobacteriales; family Coriobacteriaceae; genus Collinsella. Next base: position 994 of record URVK01000118.1, on the reverse strand, counting down.
GGAAACCGTGGTCTTAGATGTGCCAGCCATGGCAGCGATTTCTTTGATCGTCACACGCTTTTTCGCATTGGTTTGGCTAGCCATGGGAGGGCTTCTTTCTACGGGGGATTACTTGGATAAATTGTAAATCAGTTTACCATCGCGTGCCGATAGCAGATAGGGGTAAAGCCTTCGCAAGGCGCTAATCAACAACGGGGGAATAATCGGTTTACGTAACCGTTTGCCTATGCAAAGGATATGATGGGAAAAACCGTAAAAAGGGGGAGGATTATGGAGACAGCACGCCAGCGCTATTCGCTTTCGACGAGGGACGATCTTTTGTCCTGGGTGCTCGATCTGCTTCCTGATCCGTTTATGTGCCCCGATAATATTGGCGCTTCGTTTCGAGTGCCCATTCGTCGCTTTGAATGGGGTTCTCGCCCTCTCTGGGCAGTTTTTTCATTGGTAAAAGGTGGCGTGTCACCGGAGGAACCCCGTATTAAACCTTATTTTGACTACATTGCAAAAGGTTTAACGCCGGGTGACCCAAACGCGTTTACCGATCCTACGCTCGAAACACGACAAATCGTCTTTGAGCAGGTCGTGTATGGATATGGCCTGCTGTGTCTTGGTGACGAGCTGCTTGACCGTTTAAGTTCCGTGCAACAAGAGCGTCTTGTCTCGTGGCTCAACGTTGCAAATAAGATTGAACTTCCGTGGGGAAGCTGGTATCTCGCGCGCGTGCTTATCAACTGCGGCTTGCGCCAATGCGGCCTTGCCTATGATGCCGATCGCCTGGCGGCGGATGTCGCAGCCGTCGAGAACATGTATGTCGGCAATGGATGGTATGAGGATGGTACCCCTTTTCAGCTTGATACATATATCGGCTCGGCATTTCACCTCATTGCGTTGCTGCTTGAGCGCTATGCCCGTTCAAATCCGCTTGTTGACTGCATCGAGCGCGCAAAGGCTTTTGCGGCAGACTACCGCTACTGGTTTGATTCGTGTGGCAGGG
>URVK01000117.1 GCA_900551305.1 uncultured Collinsella sp. | reverse complement strand
GCCTGCCGCGAGGGCGACAAGCTTGCGCTGGCCGCAGCCGACACCATGGCCGACTACCTTGGCCGTGCCCTGGCGCTTATCGCCAACGTGGTCGACCCCGAGATGTTCCTGATCGGTGGCGGCGCGTCTGCCTCGGCCGATGTTTATCTCGACAAGGTTCGCGAGCACTTTAAGCAGTACGCGCTCTCTGCCTCGCGCGAGACGCCCATTAAGGTCGCTTCGCTCGGAAACGACGCCGGCATCATCGGTGCCGCCTACGTAGCCCTGCGCGCCGCCGGTAAATAGTCGGTGCAGGAGGGCGGTGGTACAAGGTGACAGACTTCGCCCCCAGGCTCGCCCCAAATTGCGCCGCGGCCCTTGCGTCTCATAAGGCTCGGCGCCAGCGTGCTACCATAGCTACGTCCAAGTACACATATCAAGTGGAGGATATCCATGGCAAACGTTCTTGTCTTTGGTCACCAGAACCCCGATAACGACGCCATCATGAGCGCCGTCGTCCTGTCCCAGCTGCTCAATCAGGTTGAGTATGCCGGCAACACCTACGAGGCTTGCGCTCTGGGCCAGCTTCCGGCCGAGTCCGCCAAGCTGCTCGCCGACGCCGGCATCGCCGAGCCCCGCGTGATCGAGTCCGTCGAGGCCGGTCAGCTCGTCGTCCTCACCGACCACAACGAGTCTGCCCAGTCCGTCGCCGGCCTTAAGGATGCCACGGTCTTTGGCGTTGTCGATCATCACCGCATTGGCGACTTCGAGACCGCCGGCCCGCTGCACTACATCTGCCTGCCCTGGGGCTCCAGCTGCACCATCGTCACCAAGCTCGCCGGCGTGCTCGGCGTTGAGCTTTCCGACGTCCAGGCCAAGCTGCTGCTCTCGGCCATGATGACCGATACGCTCATGCTCAAGAGCCCCACCACCACTGATGTCGACCGCGCCGTCGCCGCCAAGCTCGGCGAGCAGGTGGGCGTCGACCCGGTCAAGTTCGGCATGGAGGTCTTCCTCACCCGTCCGTCCGGCTCCTTCACCGCAGCCGAGATGGTCGGCAACGACATCAAGATGTTCGAGCCCGCCGGCAAGAAGCTGCTCATCGGCCAGTACGAGACCGTCGACAAGAGCCGTGCGCTCGGTATGATCGACGAGATCCGCGAGGCCATGCGCGCCTACGCCGCCGAGAAGGGTGCTGACGGCATTGTCCTGTGCATCACCGACATCATGGAGGAGGGCTCGCAGGTCCTGCTCGAGGGCGAGACCGAGGCTGCTCAGAAGGGCCTGGGCATTGCCGACGAGCACGACGGCGTCTGGATGCCGGGCGTCCTCTCCCGTAAGAAGCAGGTTGCTGCCCCCATCATGGCCGCCTGCTAGGTTTAGTTGACCAAACGCCACGACCGGATCGCGGACGCCCCGCGCTCCGGTCGTTTTTTGTGCACGGCGCCGCGTCGTCTCTTGGACAGGCGTGCCCGTGCCGTTGAGCAAATAATGTTCAACCTGTGGTTCCGCTTTTCGGCCACGCCTGCGTGCTTGTCGTGCAGGGTAGGCTAGATGCAAGCGTAATACGTTAGAGCGCGGCGCCGCCACTTGGGCGGGCCGTGCTTTTTTAAGACGGGAGCTTTCCCGTGAAAGGAGCCGCCCATGGCAGCACCCGAGCAGCTGTTTAACGTTCGTGAGCGCAAGCGTTTTGAGCGCCACGACATCTGGGAGCGCATCACCGAGAACGGCACGATTTCCGCCGCCGTCATGGTCTTCGCCGCCATCGCCGCCGTCATTTGCGCCAATACCGATGCCTACGAGGCCATCCATCACTTTTTGGAGACCCCGCTGTATGTGGGTCTGGGCAACCTTACGGCCGGTCTCACCGTTGAGCTTTTCGTTAACGACTTTCTCATGGCGATTTTCTTTTTGCTGGTGGGCATTGAGCTTAAGTACGAGATGACGGTCGGCGAGCTCAAAAACCCGCGCCAGGCTATGCTTCCCATGCTGGCGGCCGTGGGCGGCGTCGTCGTTCCCGCCTGCATCTATCTGATCTTTAACCATGCCGGCGCGCACAACGGCTGGGCCATTCCCATGGCAACCGATATTGCCTTTGCGCTGGGCGTGCTGTCGCTTTTGGGTAATCGCGTGCCCAACGGCGTGCGTGTGTTCTTCTCGACGCTTGCCATCGCCGACGACCTCATTTCCATCGCCGCCATCGCCATCTTCTACGGTCAGAGCCCCAATCCGTTTTGGTTGGGCGCCGCCGCGCTTGTGACCTGCGCGCTCGTGTGGCTCAACAAGACGCAGCATTACCGCCTTGCCCCGTACTCGGTGCTGGGCCTGCTGCTGTGGTTCTGCATGTTCAAGAGCGGCGTGCATGCTACGCTCGCCGGCGTCATCTTGGCCTTTACCATCCCGGCCAAGTGCGGCGTCAAGCTCGATAGCCTCACCGATTGGTTGGGCGAGTGCCTGCCGCTGCTCGATGACCGCTACGATGACGAGGCACACATCCTGGGCCAGCATGACTTTACCGTCTCGACTACCAAGGTCGAGCGCGTCATGCACCGCGTGACCCCGCCGCTCATTCGCATGGAGCGTCTGATCTCCACGCCGGTCAACTTTGTGATCCTGCCGATCTTTGCGTTCGTCAACGCACAGGTTCGCCTAGTGGGCGTGGACATGAGCACGCTGCTCACCGACCCGGTGACGCTCGGCGTGTACTTTGGCATGCTGCTGGGTAAGCCAATCGGTATCTTTGGCATGACGTTTGCCCTGGTTAAGCTTAGGGCCTGCGAGCTGCCGCGCAATGTCAACTGGCACATGATTGCCGGCGTGGGCATTCTGGGCGGCATCGGCTTTACCATGTCGATTCTCATCAGCGGCCTCGCCTTCCCGACGGCCCAGTTTGAGGTTCTGGCCGCCAAGGCCGCTATTCTCGCCGGCTCTGTCACCGCGGCCGTACTTGGCATGATCTACATGAGTGTGATCTGCAAGCACCCCGCGCCCAAGAACGAGTAGGCGCGTAGAAACAGACGCCAGAGCCTGCTCGAGCGCGTGTAAAACGCGGTTTTGAGTGGTACTTGCCACCTGCCGGACACCCCAGTGGCCAAAAAACGCCGTTTGTGAGTACTGTCACAAACGGCGTTTCATTTTAGGCGCGAAAAATAATGTACAAATCTATTCTGTCTGTGCATTAACGATTGCGTGGCTGGACGAAAAATGCCGATGCATCCTTCCAAAACCGGACACAAAAGGCCAAGACTGGCCTTTTTAATTCAAAATCTCTGTTACTAAAAAAGTAACAGTACTCATATTTGCTTTTTTTTGACCACAGGCCCCAATGACTAGGTTTATTCCACGGTGCCGTAGATGGCGCCCCAGCCGTGGGCGGCCAAGGCGGAGTTGAGCTGGTCGCAAAGTGACTGGCGGTCGTAATAGCCGGGCGGTAGCAGGTTGACGATTTCCATGAGATCGGGCGCCAGGTCCAAGATTTCGGCCTGTACGATCAGATCCAGGCGGTCGATGGCGTGACGGTCGTAAAATAGTCCGTCGACCAGGCGCTGCAGGTCGCCGAATTCCTCGGCCTGGAACGATCCGTACTCCATAGTGCCTCCTTGGGCGCTTCACGCCGGCATGCGCGGCGATTCGTAATTCATTGCGATGGACTTAATCTATCACGGCTTCATAACGTTGCGACGGTGGCGGTCTATACTTAGAAGAATTGCAACGTACCGCTTCGTGAAAGGTCGCACCCATGCAGACGATCTACCAGAAGATGGAAACCACCGAACTCGATGCCGCCATCGAGGCGCTCAAGGCCGAGGTCGCCGAGGTCAAGGCCAAGGGCCTGGCGCTCGACATGGCCCGCGGCAAGCCGTCGCCCTCCCAGGTGGACATCTCTCGACCCATGCTCGATATCCTCAATGCCGATGCCGATCTGCACGACGGCAATGTCGACTGCTCCAACTACGGCTGCTTTGAGGGCATTCCCTCGGCACGCAAGCTGGCGGGGGAGTTCCTGGGTTGCCCCGCCGAGCAGACGCTCGTGCTGGGTTCGTCGAGCTTGCTGATCGAGCACGATATCGCCGGTATGTTCTGGCGTTGCGGCTCGTGTGGTAGCGATCCTTGGGAGGCTTACGAGGCAGCGCACGACGGCAAGAAGGTCAAGTTCCTGTGCCCGGTTCCCGGCTACGATCGCCACTTTGGCATTACCGCCGACTTGGGTATCGAGAACGTTCCCGTCGCGATGACCGACAACGGCCCCGATATGGACGAGATCGAGCGCTTCGTTGCCGCCGACGATTCCATCAAGGGCATCTGGTGCGTGCCCAAGTATTCCAACCCCACGGGTATCACCTTTAGCGAGGACACCGTGCGCCGCCTGGTCGAGATGCACACGGCCGCGCCCGATTTCCGCATCTTCTGGGACAACGCCTACTGCGTGCACGACCTGTACGACGAGACCGACGAGCTCGCCAACATCTTTGATCTTGCCCGCGCGGCGGGCACCGAGGACCGCGTGGTGGCATTCGCCTCGACGTCCAAGATCACCTTCCCGGGTGCCGGTATCGGCTTTATCGGTGCGAGCCCCGCGGTTATCGCGGAGTTCTCCAAGCGCCTGAAGGCCGGCCTCATCAGTGCCGACAAGCTCAACCAGCTGCGTCACGTGCGCTTCCTTCCCACCATCGAGGCGGTCAAGGAGCACATGAAAAAGCATGCCGAGTTCCTGCGCCCGCGCTTTGAGGCTGTCGAGCGCAAGCTCACCGAGGGCTTGGGCGACACGGGCTGCGCCACCTGGACGCACCCCCGCGGCGGCTACTTTGTAAGCTTCGATGGTCCCGAGGGCTCGGCTCAAAAGGTCGCCGCGCTTTGCGCAGACCTGGGCGTTAAGCTCACGCCGGCCGGTGCCACCTGGCCCTATGGCAAGGATCCGCGCGACACCAACATCCGCATCGCGCCGAGCTATCCCACGGTCGAGGACCTAGAGGCTGCGCTCGATGTGCTGGTGCTGGCCGTCAAGCTCGTCGCTGCCGAGCTTGCGCGTGCCGAGCGCGCCTAGCGCGCGGCTTCCCGTACTATCCGCACTTTCGATACGTAAAGGAGCGTATACATGGATTTGGGTATTTCCACCAACCCCACGCCAGAGCTCTACACCATTAAGGTAACCGGCGAGATCGATATCTCTAACGCCGATAGCCTGCGCAATGCCATCGACCTGGCGCTCGAGCAGCCCACTGAGGCCGTTGAGCTCGATTTTGCCCAGGTGAGCTACATCGATTCGACGGGCATTGGCGTGCTCGTGGGCGCCGCGCACCACGCGGCCGACCACGACAAGCGCTTTAGCTGCACCAATGTGCAGCCCCCGGTGATGCGTGTGGTTCAGCTGTTGGGTGTCGACCAGGAGATTTCGATTACCGCTGCATAACCTTTGCCCTCAAAAGGGCGTGCCGTTTGGCATATGTTTGTGATGCGCTCGGACGTTTTGGCGTCCGGGCGCTATACTTGACCGAATGAATAGACGAGTTCCGGCCGAATGGCGCGGTGCGGGCTCGACTCACATCGAGCCTTGGAGGTATGTGTGTTTGGTATTGGAGAGGGTGAGCTCGCGATCATCGTGGTCTTCGGCTTTTTGCTGTTTGGCCCGGATAAGCTCCCACAGATGGGCCGCACGATCGGCCGTGCCATCCGTCAGTTCCGCGAGACGCAGGAAAAGATGACGGCCGTTGTTCAGTCCGAGATTATCGATCCGGTGAGTGAGGCCGCTTCGGCCCCGGTCAAGCCCAAGAAGGCTGCTGCGACCGACGACGATTCCGATGCGGACGAGGATGCCGCCGAGACGGCAGCGCCCGCAAAGAAGGAGACCTTTGCCGAGCGAGCTCGCG
>URVK01000116.1 GCA_900551305.1 uncultured Collinsella sp. | reverse complement strand
CTCAATTTGAGCACCGGGCTTCAGACGCTTGCCCGGCTTGACCAGGCACTCCCAAACGTGACCCAGCGGGTCAACATCCTCGCGGCGCTTGAGCAGCAGCGTCTCGACCACGCCGCCCGAGCCCGTCTTGCGACCGATCAGACGGGCCGGCATCACGCGCGTCTGGTTGATGACGAGCACGTCGCCCGGCTCGATATAGTCGATGATGTCGCGGAAGATGCGGTGCTCAACGGTACCGCCGTGCTCCAGCGGCGTTCCCGCCTGGGAGCCCTTGCGATCCACCACCAGCAGGCGGCAGGAGTCGCGCGGCTCGGCAGGAGCCTGGGCAATCAGTTCCTCAGGAAGGTTGTAGTCAAAATCATCGGTACGCATAGACACGTCGGATACTCCTTATATAGCTAAAGTCCGCTCTACATCCTAGCAGGCTGCCAGCTCAAAAGAACTACTTTTTGGACGCTTTGCGCTCGTCACGGATGCGGGCGCGGTCCATGGCTGCCTCGACGGCCGAGAAACGGCAACCACAGTAGTTCTGCCGATACATGCCCAGCTCGCGCGAACGGCGTGTCGCCTCGGGGTAATACGGGCGAAAATCGCGAATGACCGGGGTGAGCCCATGTGCCGCCGCCAAGCGCTCAAGCGCGTCATTACAGGTATCGAACAGCTGATACGGTGAGACGGCGAGCGTCGTACCCACATATTCGAACCCGCGCTCCTGGGCCACGCGGCACGCCTCGGCCAAGCGCAAGGCATAGCACGCGCGACAGCGACGGGGCCGATCGGCACCCAGCGGTGCCACGCCGGTCTCCCAGCGATCGCGGTCCTCCCCCGCCTCGATGAGCTCGATGTCGCCATCGGCACACCACCGGCGCAGCTCGTCCAAGCGGAGCTGCCATTCATCGCGCGGTTGAATATTGGGGTTGGTCCAGCAAATCGCGGGCTCAAACCCCTCCTCGCGCAGCAGGTGGACCGGCTCAAGAGAGCACGGCGCACAGCAGGCGTGCAACAACAACGGCTTCATCGACATCTCCTCACCCGAAAAAGCGCACGCCGAAGGACGTGTCCTCGCAGGCAACAATGCGGCGATCGCGCAGAATGGTTCGCACGTAGTACCAGTCGCCCACACAGCCCGACAAATGCAAGCCGGCCGCCAGGTAGCACAGCAGCGGATAGCCCGAGAACGCAAACCCCAGGGCAAACGCTGTCGTCACAACAACCGTCGGCGCCAGGCAAACTGCCACGTACCGCCGGCGCGAATACACCACGCCCTCGGCGCAGGCATAGATCATCGCCGTCTCGCGATTCGCCCCAAAGGTCACCTGCGCGCCCGCAGGCGCCAGCAGCTTAAAAAACACACCGTGCACCAGCTCGTGCACGGCAAATGACGCCGCCGAAACCGCAGCTAAGCCGACTATCCAGCCCAAGACCGTGGTCCAGCCGCCCGCGTCAGCCGCATCCAAGTCCGCAGGCCCGCCCATCAGCATAAACACCGGCACCAAGCACACAGCAAATGCGCCGAGCACGGCCATCCCCCACACAAAGCAGGCGTGCAGAAAATCCTCGTCTTCAAACGCATGTATGTTGGAAATCTCATTCATAGCATCTTAGGATAGCGCCCCTGCCACGTACCCGTCCGCATGTGCGATAATGTCGAACGATATGCACGAATTGACCACCGCGCCGCCGAGCCCCACGCCCGGCTGCGCTCTCACCATATGCGAAGGAGTCCCATGGCATCCAAATACTCCATGAACGACCGTCCCAGCTGGCCTCGCCGCGCCATCGTTACCGCCGGCGAGCCCTACGGCAACAAGGGCCTTCACTTTGGCCACGTCGGCGGCGTCTTTGTCCCGGCCGACTTCTTCGCCCGCTTCCTGCGCGACCGTCTGGGCCGCGAGAACGTCATCTTCACCTCGGGCACCGACTGCTACGGCTCGCCCATCATGGAGAGCTACCGCAAGCTCAAGGAGAACGAGGGCTACGACAAGTCCATTAACGAGTACGTCGAGTCCAATCACTCCCGCCAAGCAGCGACCCTCAACAACTACAACATCAGCTGCGATATCTACGGCGGCTCGGGCCTTGAGCCGGCTGCGCAGATTCACAACGAGGTGACCGCCGAGATTATCAAGCGCCTGCACGAGCAGGGCACCATCTCCAAGCGCTCCACGCTGCAGTTCTACGATGCCAAGGCCGGCACGTTCCTCAACGGCCGTCAGGTAATCGGCCGCTGCCCCATCCAGGGCTGCAAGTCCGAGAAGGCCTATGCCGACGAGTGCGACCTGGGCCACCAGTTTGAGCCCGAGGAGCTCATCGCGCCCAAGAGCCAGCTCACCGGCGAGGTGCCCGAGCTGCGCCCGGTCGACAACCTCTACTTTGACCTGCCGGCCTACCTCGACTTTATGAAGACCTATACCGCCAAGCTAGCCCAGAACCCGCAGGTTCGCTCCGTGGTCTCCAAGACCATGGAGGAGTGGCTGCTGCCGGCTCAGCTCTATATCCAGAACAAGTTCCGCGAGGCCTTCGATGCCGTCGAGGATCAGCTTCCCGAGCACACCGTGCTGGAGCCCGAGGGAAACAAGAGCAGCTTTACCGTCACCTTCCCCAGCTGGAAGGAGCGCGACGATGCCCACGCAGTGCTCGCCAACGGTGGCGTGCGCTTCCGCAGCGGCAAGGCACTCGTGCCCTTCCGCATCACCGGCAACATCGACTGGGGCGTTCCGGTGCCCGAGGTCGACGGCGTCTCCGACGTCACCTGCTGGTGCTGGCCCGAGAGCCTGTGGGCGCCCATCAGCTATACGCGTACCGTGCTCGCGCGCGATGCCAAGGCCGCCGGCGTGACCGAGGGCGTCGCCGCCCAGGATGCCGCCCTCATGGGCGAGCCCGCTGCCGATTCCACGCAGGTACCCGCACCCACCTACCAGCACAGCTCGCTCGACTGGCGCGACTGGTGGTGCTCTGACGACGCTCAGATCTACCAGTTCATCGGTCAGGACAACATCTACTTCTACTGCATCGCGCAGACCGCCATGTGGGAGGCCCTGGGCTGGAACCTCACGCAGAGCACCGTCAGCGCCTGCTACCACCTGCTCTACATGGGCAAAAAGGCCAGCTCGTCCTCGCAGACGCCTCCCCCGCCGGCAGACGACCTACTCAACCACTACACCTGCGAGCAGATGCGCGCGCATTGGCTGTCGCTCGGCCTGTCCGAGAAGCCGGTGAGCTTTAGCCCCAAGGCATACGACACACGTGTGACCGGCAAGGACAAGGACGGCAACGAGGTGCGCGCCTGCGACGACAAGCGCGTCATCGATCCGGCCCTTAAGGAGAGCGCGCTGTTGACCGGCGTGTTCAACCGCTTGGCCCGCAGCTGCTTCTACGGCGTCGCCGTCAAGGGGGGCGACGAGAGCCCCTACCGCAACGGCTGCATCCCCGCTGGTGCCGCTTCTGACACCGTGGTCGAAGCCGCCCAGCAGGCAGCCCTTGCCTTTGAGCAGGCCATGTACAAGTTCGAGACGCACCGCGCGCTCGCTGTGTGCGACGACTACCTGCGCGCTGCCAACAAGCGCTGGAGCGATGCCTCCAAGGCCGCCAACAAGCTCGAGGGTAACGAGGCAAACGCCGCAATGACGCAGGCCCTCGTCGACGCCTTTACCGAGCTGCGCGTGGCGACCGTGCTCATGCACGGTATTGTGCCGGCCGGCTGCGAGCTCATCTGCGAATACTTCGACGTCGATCCGGTCGCCTTCTTTAGCTGGGATAACATCTTTGCCTCCACGGACGAGTTCGTGGAGAGCCTGGGTGAGAAGCCCGGCGAGCACCGCGTAAAGCCGCTGCCCCCGCGCTTCGACTTCTTTAGCAAGCACGAGAGCCAGTACTAAAACACTCGACATGCAATGGAATGGGAAGGAAAGACGGATGTCCAAGCCGCGTCGTCGTAAGCAAAAAAAGCAGGTCAAGCCCGAGCTCATGCTTAGGCAATTTGCTGCTACCGAGCTTTCCGACCGGCTTGCCGCCCTTCCCTGCGCCGCCGACCTGCCGCGCTTTATGGTCGACTCGTCCGTGTCTCCCCCCGGCCGCCGGCGCCTATGCGCCCGCCGATGCCGAGCTCATGATCGAGGGCTTCGGCGCCGCGGTCACACGCCCGGTCACGCTGCGCGCCAACACGCTCAAGGCGACCGCCGAGGACATCGCTGCGGCGCTCGATGCAGCCGGCATCGCCCACAACCCCGTCGCCTGGTACCCAGACGCCTTTATCCTGCCCGAGGCCCAGGTTTCCGATCTGTGGGATCTCGACATCTACCGCGACGGCAAGATCTACCTGCAGAGCCTGTCATCCATGATGCCGCCGTTGGTCCTGGGCGCCCAGGCAGGCGAGGACATCCTGGACATGTGCGCAGCCCCTGGCGGCAAGACGACGCAGATCGCCGCCCTCACGCAGGGACAGGCACACCTCACCGCCTGTGAGATGAACATCCCCCGCGCCGAGAAGCTCGAATCAAACCTCCATCGCCAGGGTGCCAAAAACGTGCCCGTCATGCGCATCGACGCACGCGAGCTCGACGAGTTCTTCCGCTTCGACCGCATCCTGCTCGACGCCCCCTGCACCGGCACGGGCACCGTCATCAGCGGCAACGAGAAAAGCCTGCGCGGCCTGACCGAGCAGTTGCTCGTCAAGTGCGCCCGCTCGCAGCGCGCGCTTCTGGACCGCGCCATGGGTGCCCTCAAGCCGGGCGGCACGCTCGTCTATTCCACTTGTTCGATCATGCCGCAGGAAAACGAGGACGCCCTGCAAGAGGCCCTCGACAAGCATATGGACTGCGAGCTCATCCCCCTTGACGGCACGCCGAGCGAAAGCGAAGCACGCCGCGCCCAGGAAGCCGGCGAGGAGCCGCGCGTCGAGTCCAACGCTCTGACCGAGGCCATTGCCGCGGGTCAGGTATCGGCCATCGCCAACGGCCTGCCCGGCACGCTCACCATTCCGCCTAGCCGCGACTTTGAGGGCTTCTACATTGCCCTGATTCGAAAACGCAGCTAGCGCACGGATCCAAAACTCAACAAGCTATCTCTGTGCGCGTTTGCCCTGTTGGTCGCGATGCTGTTTAAGCATCGTGCGCTCCTTGCGTTCGGCCCTTTTGCCCTTAATGGCCGTGACCACAAAGTAGATGACCGCGGCGACAACGATTGCGCCCACACACAGGCCAATCGAGCCAAACATTGCTGTCAATTCCATACCGCGTCACCTCTCTTTTAAACGGGCCTTTCAAGATAGCCCCCCGACCCCCGCCACCACAGCTCCTTCACGTTCGCCGGCCCTTCGGTCTAACGGATGGCGCGGCGGGGAAAAATCAACTCGTCAAACGATTTAGCAATCGTAGCGCCGGTCGCACGCTGACGGGTGCACAACATAGAAACGGACCACCATGGATTCTCTCAACGATTTGAACGAGCGCGTCGACGCCTTCGTCGGCACCAGCTCCTTCGACACGCCTGCCGCGGCAAACGACCAAGCTCCCATCGATGTGCCCGCCGAGGTTCACGAGGACATCGTCGCCTCGGTCGATTTCTCCGAGGTCGAGCTCGCAGACGAGTTCACCGAGCCCCAGGTAGCCGTGACCCCCAACGGACTGCTCCCCATGGAGCCCCTGCCCATCGACGGACGTCTGCGCAAGGCTGCCCTTCGCATGCCCGACGAGATCGAGGAGGCCAGCGGCTTCACGCTCTTCGGCCGTCGCATCAAATCGCTCATCTACACCACCGATGTCGCGGTTATCCGCAACTCCAACGCCGATGCCGTCTTTGCGGTCTACCCCTTCACGCCGCAGCCGGCCATTACGCAGGCGCTGCTGACCGTCGCCGAGTGCCCGGTCTTTGGAGGCGTGGG
>URVK01000115.1 GCA_900551305.1 uncultured Collinsella sp. | reverse complement strand
CCGGACAACATGGGCGCCGGCCCTGCCTCTTACGGCATGACCGACACCATGGGCCGTATGCACTCCGACGCCCAGTTCGCCGGTTCTTCCTCCGTGCCTGCGCACGTCGACATGATGGGTCTCATCGGCATGGGCAACAACCCCATGGTCGGTGCCACCGTCGCCTGCGCTGTCGCCGTCGAGGAGGCCCTCAAGGCCTAATCGCACCCGCGCGATGCTCATATAGTTGAGCTTTGGAGCCGCTACCCACCCGGGTAGCGGCTCTTTTTGTTTGCGCTGTCGCAGGGTAGCTAATGCCGATATATCAATTGGGGCGAAATACAAGATGTGATGAGATGGAGCGTCAGAGCGTCCATGACGCCCACCTGCCATATTTGCCCTTTACCGATTTGCCGGGTCTTTGCGGCCCCATTGCCGATCACCCGTGCGACAATGCGCCGGACGAGAAAGGAGTCCGATGGAATCGACTGATGTACTGGTAATTGGATCTGGCATTGCGGGCCTTTGCGCCGCCATCGAAGCGGCACGCACGGGTGCAACCGTCACTGTGGCAAGCGCCGGCAAGACTATGAGTGGATCGAGCTTCTTCCCGGGTACCTGGGGCCTCGGCCTCATCGGTCCCGTCGACGAAGACGACGAGCAGGACCTCATCGACACCATCCTGGCCGTCGGCGGCGGCGTTGCCGACCCCGAACTCGTCCAAACGTTCGTCCACGGCATTCCCCAAGCGATTGACTGGCTCGAGCAAGACCTGGGCGTTGAGCTCCAGCGTCCGCAAAGCGCCAAGAGTGCTCAACAAAAGCAATTTATCCCCTGCTTTGACCACAAGACGCGCATGTGGCGCGGCCTCACCCGCAAGCCCCTTGAGGACGCTCTGACGACCTGGATCGAGTCGCTCCGCATTCGCCTGCTCCCCCGCCATGAGCTTATCGACCTTGTTGAGGACACGAACGGCAGAATAACCGGAACCGTACTCTACGACCTTACCGAAAATCGAATCGTGCCCTTTGCTGCCAAGGCCACGGTCATCGCAGCCGGTGGCACAGGCGGCCTGTTCGAGCGCAGCCTTACGTCGGCTGATGTGCTCAGTTCCTCGCAGGCCATCGCGCTGGCGCACGGCGCAACACTTACTAATATAGAGTTCATGCAGATGATGCCCGGCTTCATCGAGCCCAGGCGTAACTTGGTCTTCAATGAGAAAACCTGGCGCTACGTGCACGTAGACCAGCCGGTAGATATTGCCGACGACAAGCTGGACGACCTGCTCGAGCAGCGCTCTGGATATGGTCCCTTCACGTCACGCTTGGCCTCCCGCTCTATCGATCTCGTCATCGATCAGGCAGGTGTCGAAGGTCTGGCACTCCACTACGACTTCCCCCGCGAGGATGTCCCAGAGTTTGTGCAGACCTTTGCCACCTGGCTGCAAGACGAGCACGGCATCGCGCCGACCGACGAGATGCGCGTTGCGATGTATGCCCACGCCGCTAACGGCGGCATTAAGATCGATAAGACCGCGCACACGGGCGTTGAGGGCCTCTACGCTTGCGGCGAGGCGACAGGCGGCATGCACGGCGCCGACCGCATTGGTGGCTTGTCAAGCGCCAACGGCATCGTGTTCGGACGCATCGCGGGCGCATCGGCAGCCCTTGCAGCGCAGAAAGAGCCTGAGACAGCCCTGAAGGCGGATATCGCCCTCCCCCGCTACGGCATTTCCACAACAGATGCCGAACGCCTGACACACGGCCTTAAGCACACGATGAGCACCTATTGCATGATCAACAGGACCGAAACAGGCCTATCCGAGGCCCTGCAACAGCTTGAAAGCCTGCAAGACAAGGCCATGGCGCTGAGCCCGCGATGCGCCGATGACAGCGAGATCGCAGCCCTCGCCCGCCTACAGTCGCAGATTCGACTAGCACAGGAAATGGTCAAAGCCATGCGCAAGCGAACTGAAAGCTTAGGTTCGCACTATCGAGCAGACTAAATCGATTCTCACTTTGAGTTTGATCACAACTTCTCAACATGCATCGAGCCCCGTAAGCATGATTCCCCTAAGGAGAACACGCCTACGGGGCTTTAGCCGTGTTTCCCTAAGGGAATCACGGTGCAGATTACTCAGCTCCGCGCCCTTTCGGGTTCGACCCCATGCGTGGTCAACAAAAAACGACCAGCCTGAGCCAGTCGCTTTAACAATCTTTGGGTGGGCCGTCAGGGGGTCAGCCTGCTGCGCAGGCGGTCGCTGCGGCGCTTCGCGCCTTGCGCGCTGCGCTGGCAAATGCTTACGCATTTCCTCAGCTCCGCACCCCGACGGGTTCGACCCCATGTGAGGTTAACAAAAAAAGCGACCAGTCTAAGCCAGTCGCTTTAACATGCTTTGGGTGGGCCGTCAGGGGGTCGAACCCTGGACCTTGGGATTAAGAGTCCCCTGCTCTACCAACTGAGCTAACGACCCAAAGCTAAAGTCCGTTGTGGTGGACTTTAGAGGAGATATCGTGTGGTGGGCCGTCAGGGGTTCGAACCCTGGACCTTGGGATTAAGAGTCCCCTGCTCTACCAACTGAGCTAACGACCCGATATCAACACGAAGCAAGAACTGGGGTGGGTAAAGGGACTCGAACCCTCGACCTACGGGACCACAACCCGTCGCTCTAGCCAACTGAGCTACACCCACCGTGTCCTATGCGCTTCGCGCTCGACTATTATTGCAAGGAACGCCACGTGATGCAACCCCCAATTTTCAAGAATTTTGAAAAGAGTTTTTCGGATCCATTTCGAGCATTTCCCACCGGTTTCATAGGAGTAAACTTGCCCCACTGCAAATGCTCGAAAGGACAAGCATGAAAGAACTCTCCAACCGCACGGCGACATTTACCGATTCGGTCATCCGCCGCATGACGCGCATCTCCAATAAGTACGGCGCCGTCAACCTCTCGCAGGGCTTCCCTGACTTCGATCCTCCGGCGCAGCTGCTCAATAGCCTGGGCATCATCGCCACCGACCCCAAGCCGCTCTACCATCAGTACTCCATCACCTGGGGCTCCCTGGCCATGCGCGAGGCGCTTGCTGCCAAGCAGGAGCATTTTATGGGCATGCCGATCAACCCCAATGAGAACATCGTGATCACCTGCGGCTCAACTGAGGCCATGATGGCCGCCATGATGACGGTCACAAACCCCGGAGACAAGGTCGTCATCTTCTCGCCGTTCTATGAGAACTACGGCGCCGACACGATCCTTTCGGGTGCCGAGCCCATCTACGTGCCGCTCAACCCGCCTGCGTTCGACTTTGACCGTGAGGTGCTCGAGGCGGCCTTCCGCGACAACGATCCCAAGGCGATCGTCCTGTGCAACCCGTCCAACCCCTGTGGCAAGGTCTTTACGCGCGAGGAGCTCACCTTTATCGCCGACCTCTGCAAACAGTACGACGCCTACTGCATCACCGACGAGGTATACGAGCACATCGTCTACGCGCCCCATGAGCACGTCTATATGGCCACGCTGCCCGGCATGTTCGAGCGAACCATCAGCTGCAGCTCGCTGTCTAAGACGTACTCCATCACCGGCTGGCGTCTGGGCTACACCATCGCCCCGGCCCAGATCACCGAGCGTATCAAGAAGGTCCACGACTTTCTCACCGTGGGTGCCGCCGCTCCCCTGCAGGAAGCCGTTGTCACCGCCCTCAACTTCGACGACAGCTATTACGATGAGGTCCTTAACCTCTATACCGCCAAACGCGACCTGTTCTGCCAGGGGCTCGATAGCATCGGTCTTGAGCATAACGTGCCGCAGGGCGCCTACTACGTCATGATGGACATCTCTGAGTTTGGCTATGACAGCGACCTCGAATTCTGCGAGGACCTCGCATCCAAGGTGGGCGTGGGCGCCGTGCCCGGCTCGAGCTTCTTCCGCGAGCCCGTCAACCATCTGATTCGTTTCCACTTTGCCAAGCGAGACGAGACGCTTAACGCGGCGCTGGAGAACCTCAAGTCGTTACGTGATAAAATCAAGCCGCGCGGGTAAGGACGGCCCAGCAACTAAAGCAACCAAAGAAGCCTCGCACCGCCCGCCGCGTTGCGAGGCTTCTTTTTATAGCGCTTTCTTAAATGGTTTAGAGCTCTATACTTTAGTCACGGAGCAACTCGTCCCAGAGAGAGGAATACTATGGCAGAACAGCAGCTTATCGGAGCGCTCGAGGCCGGCGGCACCAAGATGGTCTGCGCCACGGGCTATGCAGACGGTACGGTCCTGGAGCGCGAGCAGATCGCGACCACGACCCCGCAGGAGACCGTCGAGGCCGTCAACGCGTGGTTTGCCGACAAGGGCATCGCCGCACTGGGCATCGGCGCCTTTGGCCCCACCGCAGTCAACCCCGCGTCGCCCCAATACGGCAAGATCCTGGAGACGCCCAAAACGGCATGGCGCTACTTTGATCTGCTGGGCACCATCCAAAACGAGCTCAACATTCCCTGTGGCTACGACACCGACGTCAACGTTGCCTGCTTGGGCGAGGTCACCTTTGGTTGCGCCCAGGGCCTCACCGACGTGGTCTACCTGACCATCGGCACCGGCGTGGGCGCCGGCGTGCTCTCGGGCGGTAAGCTCGTGCACGGCATGATGCATCCCGAGGCCGGCCACATCCTGGTCACGCGCGACCCGCGCGACACCATCGGCGAGCATAGCGCCTGCCCCTTCCATGACAACTGCCTCGAGGGCCTCATCGCCGGCCCTGGCGTTAAAAAGCGCTGGGATGGCAAGAGCGC
The DNA here is from genome assembly GCA_900551305.1 of uncultured Collinsella sp. GTDB lineage: Bacteria > Actinomycetota > Coriobacteriia > Coriobacteriales > Coriobacteriaceae > Collinsella. The sequence continues at coordinate 1,166 of URVK01000115.1, read as the reverse complement.
CGGAGACATGGCCGATGACCCGGAGGCCATGGACCTGCTCGCAGGCTATCTGGCACAGGCGCTCATGACCTACACGCTGTGCTACGCACCGCAAAAGATCATCATCGGCGGCGGCGTGGCCGACCACACCCCCATCGTGCCGCTCGCACGCAAAAAGTGCGCCGAGATGCTCAACGGCTATATCGTCACGCCCGAGGTCAACGACATCGATTCCTATATTGTCAACAACAGCCTCGAGGGCAAGCAGGGCATCATGGGCTGCCTGGCCCTGGGCGCACAGGCGCTTCAGTAGCAGACGCACCCACAGGGCGTGGCGCGCCCGGCAAATCCGACCTACGGAACGACGCCACCACGCCTCATATAAGCCCTCAAATAAAAAAGGCCGCCTAGGACCAAACAATACGTCCTAGGCGGCCTTTTTAGCGCACATCAGCGACCGTAAGAGATATCGGAGCACAACGCCCGTTGCCGCTCCACAGCAGTCGATCATCACATCGGTGATCATGCCAGCGCGTCCCGGCACAAAGAGCTGAATCGTCTCGTCGATCGAGGGAATCAGCAGCAGGAACACCGCCGTGGGCAGCAGCACGTCAAAGGTGCGCCGGCCCTCAAAATCAAAGGCGTGCGTTGCCAAGATGCCGAGCACCATATACTCGGTAAAATGCGCGCACTTGCGAACAACAAAGTTGGTCACCCATTCATATGGAAGTCCCACGCTGTGCAGGAAACCGCGGATAGCTTCCATGACCGTTAGGCTCAGCGAGCCCGACCCCGAGCCGGGAACCAGCGAATTGCCCCAGATCAAGAGCGCCATCAGGCAGGTTACAACCGCCCATTTTCGATTGATCTTAACCATGCAGAAGTTATGCCTCCGCGCGGAGCGGCGCGAAGCTGGCGGTACCGCCCTCGATAACGCTCAGATAGGCACGGCCCGTACGCTTGGCGGTTGAGGACTGCAGGCGCTCGATCTCTTCCTCGAGGATCTGATTGACGCGCTCGTGACGACGGTTTTCCATAATGCCGGCGGCAATAGCCTCGGCCCGCTCGATGCTCTCGCGCGAGATACGGGCAGTATCCTCGGGGAACACAGCGCTGTGACGGCCGACATAGGCGGGGGCAGCAGGCTGAGGGGCAGCGACGGGAGCGGGGGCTGCAACAGGAGCAGG
>URVK01000114.1 GCA_900551305.1 uncultured Collinsella sp. | reverse complement strand
GGTCCTTGCAGTTAAGGCCGCTTCCCCCGGCAGCCGTCAGCGCACGGTTGGTTTCTTTGAGCGTCAGCGCCATCGCAAAGGCAATCTGCAGCACCTTATTGCGGCTCGGATGCCGCGCACCGGTAAAGATCTGATAGCCAAAGGTCTCATTGAGATCGGCCATACGAACCACGCGCGAGCGCTCCAAGCCCTTTTCCTGCAGTAGCTGCTTCAGGTAGTTCGAAAGCGACGGGGCGGCAAAGTCGTGTTCTTTGATATAGCCATCAATGCTTGGCGCATCGAGAAGCTCATTGAGCAGCTCCTCAGTCAGCTTTTTATCGGGCATACGACTTCACCTCCCCCAGTGCATGCAACATGCTAGAAACCGCTCACATCCGAGCGCTCCCAACTGGCGACCTGATCGGGAGACACCGTGCCCAGCGCCTCGAACTTCCAGGAGCCGCCCGCCTTCAGATGATTGGTGTTTGCAAGAGCCGTTCCAACCTGGTTGCCATCAGCATCATACAGAACATACTCAATCTGAATGTAGCTCTTTTCCTTGTCCGTGTTATTGATCAGCGTACCCGTGATCTTATAGGCAAACTGATTGGAGGCGTCTTCAGCCTCGTCAGCAATGGTATACGGTTCTTGCGGTTCTTTTTGCTCCTCAGCCTGCTGTGTCGTCTCGGCAGGTTTTGCCGAATCGTTCGCAGACGAATCGGTTGAGTTGCCGCCCATAGAGCCCACGGCACCGGCAATAACCAGCACCACGATGACGCCTAGGACAATCTTGCCAATCGGCTTCTTTCCCTCTTTTGCCATTACGCATCCTTCCTACGATCCGGCCACCGCGCCGGCACACAGCACATCGTAGGAGGCAGCGAGCTCAAATTCATTAGCTGGCAGCTAATGCAGCAACACAGCTTGCCATCCGACGCTCATTGAGTCTTTCTTCCTTCACCGAACTCATGCCTTTGTTGTTGACTATTAAACATTTAGACGTAAACTGCTTTGTTACCTTGTCAACATCTGAAAGGAACCTCATTGGGAAAAGACGTACTGGTGCAGCAACTCGTCGACTCATTCGACAGCTGGCCCGCCAAAAATTCCGGTTGTGGATTGTCCCGCATGACACAAGAGCTCTATCCTTTTGATAAGCTCTTCTCTCCCATCAAAATTAACAAGCTCACCGTCAAAAACCGCATTGTCATGGCACCGATGGGCAATATCGACATGTGCGAGGAAACTGGCCGCCCCAGTGACATGATGCTGCAGTACTTTTTCGCCCGCGCCAAAGGCGGCTGCGGTCTCATCGCAACAGGACTCGTGCCGGTAAGCCACGGCATCGATACCACGGTCACCGAGCTGGACAAGCTCACCTATTTCCCGCGCATCGATCGAAGCCGAACCGTTATGGCAGGCTGGCGCGACCTTGCCCAAGGCGTTCATGCCTTCGGATCGCGCATTTTTGTCCAGCTTACGGCTGGACTCGGCCGCGTGGGCAACCCGCAATGCCTCATCACGCAAAAGAAGTTTCCGGTCTCGGCGAGTTTCTTGCCTAACTACTACATCCCCGCCATTCCATGCATGCGCCTCTCGGACCAAAAGCTGCGCCGTATCGTAAACAATATCGGCCAAGCGGCGGCCGATGCCCATGCCATGGGCATCGATGGCGTCTATTTGCACGGACACGAAGGTTATCTTATCGAGCAGCTCGGAAACCCCGCCTTTAACCATCGCAAGCTCGGACGTTATGCCGATTGGCGTCAATTTGGCCTCGATATGGTCAAAGAAATCCGTCGCCGCGTTGGGCCCGACTACCCCATCATGTACCGCATCGACCTTTCGCTTGCACTCGAGGAAACCTATGACGAGCAGGTCATGAATTCGACCTATCTAGGACGCATGCGCGGCGGCCGCACGGTCGAACAGACCCTGTGCTATATGGAAGAACTCGTGACGGCGGGAGTAGACATCTTTGACGTCGACCTGGGTTGCTACGACAACTGGTGGATGCCCCATCCGCCCGCGAGCATGCCCGCAGGCTGCTTCGCTCCCGTGGCGCGCGCCGTTCGGGAGCGCTTTGCCGCCGACAATATCCGCTCCAATGCCGGCCTTCCCGTACCCGTTGTCGCGGTGGGTAAGTTGGGCTACCCCGACATTGCCGAACGCGTCCTTCGCAATGGCGACGCCGATATGATCATGCTCGGACGCCCGCTACTTGCGGATCCCGAGTGGCCCAATAAGGCGTACGCCGGTCGCGTGGCAGATATTCGCCCCTGCATCGGATGCCAGGAAGGATGCCTCAACGAGTTTGTCGAAGGGGGCCATCCGCAGTGTGCCGTCAATCCACGCTGCAGCTTTGAATACCTCATGCCCCAGACACCCGCTCCCGCCATAGAATCCAAACGCATAGCGGTGATAGGAGCCGGACCCGCCGGGATGGTCTGTGCGCTAATCGCCGCGCGTCGCGGCCACGACGTAAAGCTCATCGACGCCGAAGATGAACTTGGAGGAAAACTCCTCTCCGCCAGCGCCGCCCGGATCAAGTTCGACCTCGATAATTACCGCTCCTATCTTGTTCGACAGGTGCGCGAGCAGACAGAAAAACCCAACGGGAACCTGACACTCGAGCTTGGACGGGCAGCACGCGCCGAAGATCTTGCAAAAGCAGGCTTCGACGCAATCGTGTGCGCGACAGGCACTTCCAATGCGATACCGCCCATCCCCGGCCTTACGGAGCTTGCAGCATCGGGCCACGCCGTGCAGGCAACGCAGCTACTGCGCCAACCCGCGCTGCTTGGTACCGCCAAAACCGTCGCCATCATTGGCGGAGGGGCCGTGGGCTGCGAGGTTGCCCAATGGCTCACCGTCGAACACGGCATACCACAGGTCAGCGTAATTGAAATGCTGCCTCACATGATGCAGGGCGCCTGTACGGCAAATCGTGGCCACCTACTCCATGCGCTCAGGGGACGCAATGTGCGGCTTCTCAATATGACACGCGTCGAGCGCGCGGAGGTCGAAGGCAAACGCGAGTCTGGAGCCCCATCGAGGTGTGCGCGTCTCCACTTGAGTCGCAACTGCCACAAAAACGTTCCCGACCCCTACGTCTCGTGGTCACCGGTCTTGCCCGAGAACGTCGAAAACCCGCTCGCACCAAAAATCGGCAACGACTGGAAGTCACTCGAGCTAACCTGCGACCTGGTAATCATTGCCTGCGGCGGACACCCCGACGACGCGCTGTTCTACAAACTGCAGCAGACGCACGCCGCAGACGAGATGCATAACATCGGCGATGGGTTTGCACCCGGCCGCGTGCTCGAAGCGGTCCGTGCGGCATACCGACTCGGCACCAATATCTAACACGAAAGGATGGGCTCACAGATGAACCTGACCTCCCAGCAACAAGCCCTGCTCGACGGCGCCAAGGGCCCCGCCATGGCCAAAGTGGTCAAGACCCTCGTTATGTACGGCGAATGCTTTGGCGCCGAGCGTATGGTTCCCGTGACCGGCGCAAACGGTCATCTTGTCACAAGTTTTGGCCTCTCCATGCTCGGTCCAGTCTATGACCTTATGGATGAGCTGCTGAAAGACGGCGCCCTGTCCGGTCAGTCATTCTCGGTCGACCCGAGGCCCCTCGACCCCGCCGTCCCGGCCAACCCGCTGCAAAAGCTGCTGTTCAAGATTATGTATTCCAAACAAGACGATTATGAGGCACAGCTGCGCAGCATGGGTCTATTGGACAGCGATGCTTTCACCTGCACCTGCTACCAGCCCGAGGTTGGCAATCGACCTCGGCGTGGCGACATCCTAAGCTGGGCAGAAAGCAGCGCCGTGGTCTTTGCCAACTCCGTGTTGGGCGCTCGCTGCAATCGCAACTCCGGCATCATCGAGATGTTCGGCTCAATTGCCGGCTTTGTCCCGGAATTCGGCCTGCTCACCGATGAGGGCCGCAAGGCGACCTGGATCATCGAAGTCGACTGTAAGCGCAAGCCCGAAGCGCAAGTGCTTGGCAGCGCCATTGGCATGAAGGTGATGGAAGACGTCCCTTACATTAAAGGCCTCGACTGTTGGCTTGGCCGCGAACTCACACCCGACACGCAGGACTACCTTAAGGACATGGGCGCCGCCAGCGCATCGAACGGCGCTGTCGGGCTCTACCACGTGGACGGCATCACGCCCGAGGCCGTCGAACAAGGCGAACAACTCATAGCACCAGACGCCCAAATCTATCGCATTGACGACGCCGAGCTGGAACGCATCCGCTCGAGCTACCCCGTTATGTGGAAGAACCCGGGCGCGCGCCCCAAGCTGGCCTTCATCGGCTGCCCCCATCTCTCGTCTGCACAACTCGCCCACTGGGCAGACGCTATCTGCGATGGGCTGAGCGCCTCCGGCAACCGCCGCGTGCAAGTACCCACCGTGCTGACCGCCGCCCCATCTGTGGCAGACGCCTTCCGCAAGACTGCGGCATACAGACGCCTCTCGACTACCGGCGCCGTCGTCTCGAGCATCTGCCCGCTTATGTACACCAACAACCCGCTGTGCGGCAGCATGCCCATCATCACCAACTCCAACAAGTTGCGTACGTACTCGGCATCGCGCTACTACACCGACGACGAGGTGCTCGCCTACGTCACCACCGGAAAACCAATCAAATAGGAAGGCGACTCCTCATGGAAAAAATCTTTCACGGCCGCGTCGTTGTCCCCGGAACTGCCCACGCCAAGGCACTCGTCTCTCACGGAGGGCTCAACACACTCGCATCGTTTCAGAAGGCACTGATGTTTGGCGACAAAAAGGCCACGTGTTCCGACCAAAACAATCCCGACTTGTACGGCAAACCTTTGGCGGGATGCGCCCTGTGCCTTCCGCAGACCATCGGCTCCACCACAGGCGGCATGGTGCTCTTCTGCGCCACCAAAATGGGGCGCCAACCCGCATGCTTGTTGTTTTCCAAACCCATCGACAGTCTTGCCGCCGCTGGCGCGATTCTCTCGGGCGTATGGACCGACACCCCCATGCCCACCATTGACAACCTGGGCGATGAGTTTCTCGATGCCGTATCGACGGGAGACGCCATCACTGTGGCCGAAGACGGCACGGTCATCGTCGGCTAAGACTGTCCGACCCGCCGCCCTCAGATGAACAACGTGTTTCGCCGTTTCCCACGCGCGGTGCGGGCGATAATCTTGACATATTCGATATACAACACGAAAGGAGTCCCACCATGGGAGCATCGGTATCGGTCGCACAGGGCGCGCCTCTTGATGCAGGCACCTACAAGGCAGACGAGGCAGCCGTCGAGCGCTTTTGCGAATTGCTGCGCATCCCCACCGTTTCGCGTGAGAGCATCGCCGAGCGCGACAATGAGCCCTTCAACCAGTGGATTCCCACGCTTCAGCGACTTTATCCGCATTTCTTTAAAGTCGCCGAGCTCACACGCGTCGACGACTTTGGCATGCTCCTGCGTTGGCCTGGCGCCGATTCCGCCTTGGGCCCCATCGTCATGATGGCGCATCAGGACGTCGTGCCCGTCGAGGGCCAAGACTGGAAGCATGATCCCTTTGGAGCCGATATCATCGACGGCGAAATCTGGGCCCGCGGTTCACTCGACACCAAGTGCATCGTCTCTGCTTTTCTCGAGGCCACCGAGCACCTAATCGATCAGGGCTTCGTTCCCCCGCGCGATGTCTGGTTCTTCTCGAGCGATGGCGAGGAAATCGCCGCGCCTACTGCAACCCATGCAGTGCAGTGGCTTCGCGAGCACAACATCCATCCCTATATGGTGCTCGATGAGGGTGGAGCCGTGGCAACCAATGCCCCGCTCGGCGTCACCGAACCCGTTGCCATGGTAGGTGTGTCCGAGAAGGGCCACGTCGACCTTACCGGCACGGCGCGCGCCGACGGCGGCCATGCCTCTACGGCTGCGGCAAACGATGTC
>URVK01000113.1 GCA_900551305.1 uncultured Collinsella sp. | reverse complement strand
GCGAGTCTGGCCCGCTTATCGGCGGACTCCCGCTCGTCAAGCTTGGCGACCCGCTGCTGGTTGCCAAGACCAAGTAGCCAGGCCCCGCGCCACACAGCCAAAAGGCACCTCGTCAAGCGCCCGCGACCATTTGGCCGCGGGCGCTTTTCGTTTGAAAAACCATCCCGCCAATGCTTTATCTGTATAGCCCAAATGAGCCGAGCTGCTAGAATATCGAACTGTATGGATAACTATCATTCAACCGTTATGGGAGGATACGTGAACCGCACCAAAATCGCGCAGCTCTATGCCGATGCCGAGTCGCTCGGCGGCCAGACCGTCACCGTCGCCGGCTGGGTCAAGTCCGTCCGCGACATGAAGAACTTTGGCTTTGTTACGCTCAACGACGGCAGCTGCTTCCGCGACCTGCAGGTCGTCATGAACCGCGAGGCACTCGACAACTACGACGAGATCGCCCATCAAAACGTCTCGGCCGCACTCATTTGCACCGGCACCGTCAAGCTGACCCCCGATGCGCCCCAGCCTTTCGAGCTTTCTGCCACCTCCATCGAGGTCGAGGGCACGAGCGCCCCGGATTACCCGCTGCAGAAGAAGCGCGCAACCGTCGAGTTCCTGCGCACCCAGCAGCACCTGCGTCCGCGCACCAACCTGTTCCGCGCCGTGTTCCGCATCCGCTCTGTCGCGGCTGCCGCCATCCACCGCTTCTTCCAGGAGCAAGGATTTGTCTACGTCAATACCCCCATCATCACCACGAGTGACTGCGAGGGCGCCGGCGAGATGTTCCGCGTGACCACGCTCGACCCCAAAAATCCGCCCCTCACCGAGTCCGGCGAAGTCGACTGGAGCCAGGACTTCTTTGGCAAGCATGCAAGCCTCACCGTGTCCGGCCAGCTCAACGCCGAGAACTTTGCCATGGCCTTTGGCGACGTGTACACCTTTGGCCCCACCTTCCGTGCCGAGAACTCCAACACCACGCGCCACGCCGCCGAGTTTTGGATGATCGAGCCCGAGATGGCCTTTGCCGACCTTAACGACTACATGGATAACGCCGAGGCCATGCTCAAGTATGTCCTCAAGGACGTCATGGCAACCTGCCCCGACGAGCTCAATATGCTCAACAAGTTTGTGGACAAGGGTCTGCTCGAGCGCCTGGACCATGTCGCCAACTCCGACTTTGCCCGCGTTACCTACACCGAGGCCGTCGAGATCCTGGAGCAGGCAGTCGCTGCTGGCCACCAGTTTGATTACCCCGTCAGCTGGGGCATCGACTTGCAGACCGAGCACGAGCGCTTCCTGACCGAGGAGCACTTTAAGCGCCCGACCTTCGTGACCGACTACCCGGCCGAGATCAAGGCGTTCTACATGCGCATGAACGAGGACGGCAAGACCGTCGCCGCCGCCGACTGCCTGGTTCCCGGTATCGGCGAGATTATCGGCGGCTCCCAGCGCGAGGAGCGCCTGGATCTGCTCGAGGCCCGCATCAAGGACCTGGGCATGAATCCCGAGCAGTACAAGTACTACCTTGACCTGCGCCGCTACGGTTCCTGCAAGCACGCCGGCTACGGTCTGGGCTTCGAGCGCTTGGTCATGTATCTGACCGGCGTGGGCAACATCCGCGACGTCCTGCCGCACCCGCGCACCGTGGGCAACGCCGACTTCTAATCGTCGGACGCTAGCTCGCGTCGCCACACGCCAACGCTCATCGCATAAGCGTCTCTCGACATCGGTCGAGAGACGCTTTTTTTTCAACAGCATCCGTCAAGCTTTTGGCAAGTTTTTGGTCAGTTGAGCAGGGCTGTTGAAAACTCGACCCACCGTTTGCCGACGACTACCGACCGCCCAGAGCGCCCTGCGCCCCTGGGAAAGCCCCACGTCCTAGGCTCCATACCGTCGCCACCCAAAACGGAAAGGACGTGGGCACGATGACCGAAGCCGCTGTTGAAACCTACGACACCACGACGAGGGGCGCCGCCTCGATGGCAGCCTATCGCGCCGTTCGCATCCTGCAACTATTAAGCGAAAACACCGGCGAGGACAAGGCCATGCTTTCCGATGAGTTGATCCGGCGCCTCGCCCATCCCGACGACCCCGCCCGCATGCCCATCTCGGCGGCGCGGCGCAGCATCTACACCGCCATCTCCGCGCTTCGCCATGCCGGATATGAGATTGAATACAAGCGCGGCGTGGGGTATCGGCTCTTGACCCGTCCACTCACCGACGAGGAGATCATCCGGCTCCACGGTATGGTCATGCGCAACCGCTCCACGCCTATCGCCATCCGCAAGAGCATGGCGCAGCACTTAGTTGCCATGGCGAGTGCCGACGTTCGCGGCTATCTCGATACACCCGAACCTGCTCCAAGCGCAGGCAGCAAGGCTACCAAGGCAACACGCACGCCCATCAAGCGCATCGACACGTGCGAGCTCGTCGAGCAGGCCATCGACCACGGAACCACGGTGAGTTTTGATATTTCGAGCGTCACGACGCGTGGCGAAACCGAAGCAGCACGGATGACACTCCGTCCCTTTGCCATCAGGCAGCGCGATGGCATCTCGTATCTGCTGGGAACGGTCTACGACGCCCGAGGCGCCGATGACACGTTGCGTACCGTAGAGATTGGCCGAATGAGAAACGTCACCACACGTCTCCTCGACGGCAAGAAGCTCTTCGCCGCCCTAGACGAGGACGACGCCTCCTCCGCCGCATAAGACCCTCCGCCGCCCATTCGACTACCCGTACCGCCCATCCGATTCTGTATTAAAAAACCCGCCAGGCTGTTGTAAAAATGGACATCAGCGCTACTATAGTTCCACTTGCACTTTGTCCCAGTGCAGTGTTTCCAGCCATTTTTATACTGGGGGTAATGATATGAAGGACATCACCATCAGCCGCAGGAGCCTTCTGGTCTCCGCCGGCCTGCTCGCGCTCGCCCCGCTCGCCGGATGCGGCGGCAACTCTGGCTCCGCCGGTTCCGACTACACCATCGGCGTTCTGCAGCTCACCGAGCACTCCGCACTCGATGCCGCCAACGACGGCTTTGTCAAGGCCATCAAGGAGAGCGGCCTTAAGGTCAAGATCGACCAGAAGAACGCCCAGAACGACCAGTCCACGTGTAAGTCCATTGCCGACAAGTTTGTGGGCGACAACGTCAACCTGATTTATGCCATCGCCACGCCCGCCGCGCAGGCTGCCGCCGGCGCCACGGCCGATATCCCCATCGTGGGCTGCGCCATCACCGACTACGCCGCCTCCGGCCTGGTCCAGGACAACGACAAGCCCGGCACCAACGTCACGGGCGCTTCCGACCTCACCCCGGTCGCCGAGCAGCTCGAGATGATGCAGAAGGTCCTGCCCGACGTTAAAAAGGTCGGCCTGCTCTACTGCACCGCCGAGTCCAACTCCGACGTCCAGATCAAGGCCGCCAAGAAGGAGCTCGACAAGCTGGGCCTCGAGTACACTGACTTCACCGTCTCGAGCTCCAACGAGATTCAGTCCGTCGTCGAGTCTGCCGTGGGCAAGGTCGACGCGCTGTACTCCCCCACCGACAACACCATCGCCGCGGGTGCCTCGCAGGTCGGCCAGATCTGCAAGGAAAACAAGCTTCCCTTCGTGACTGGCGAGGAGGGTATGTGCATGGCCGGCGGCCTGTTTACCCTCTCCATCAACTATGAGGACCTGGGCTACGCCGCGGGCGAGATGGCCGTTAAGATCCTGAAGGGCGAGGCCAAGCCCGAGGATATGCCGATCAAGCACCTCTCGAGCAAGGACCTGGTCGTCGTCAAGAACGACGAAATGGCCGAGGCCCTGGGCATCGACCTTTCCGCCCTGGACGCGTAATGCCATACGCGGCATGCGTCTAGAGCCCGTGCTCGCGCTTTAGCCGCGTTATTCAATATCTGAGCCACAGGGGCGGGCGCTGTAGACCGGCGTCCGCCCTGCTTGTTTCGGATGAGTCAAAACATCCGGCCGCAGCTCTTTTATGCATTGTTACCGCTATTATGGAAAATCACGTGTCCACCCTATCCTAGGAGGTATGAAGCATGCTCATTGCATTGCAGGGCGCCGTTTCCCAAGGTGTCCTCTGGGGCATTATGGTGCTTGGCGTGTTTATCACGTTCCGCCTACTCGACATCCCCGATATGACCTGCGACGGCAGCTTTGCCCTCGGCGGCTGCGTTTGCGCCGTGCTCATCGTCAATAATAACGTCGACCCGCTGCTCGCCGTTTTGGCCGGCATGTGTGCCGGTGCCATCGCCGGCGCCGTCACGGGCATCTTGACCACCGTCTTTGAGATTCCCGCAATCCTCGCCGGAATCCTTACGCAGATCAGTCTGTGGTCCATCAACCTGCGTATCATGGGCAAATCCAACACGCCCATCCTTGCCAAGGGCACCATCTTCTCATCCGTCAGCCACATGACGGGTCTGCCGCAGTCCACCGTTGCCATCATCCTGGGCATTGTGCTGGCCGTGGCCATCGTCGCCATCCTGTACTGGTTCTTTGGCACCGAGATCGGCTCGGCGCTGCGTGCCACCGGCAACAACGAGTACATGATCCGCGCCCTGGGCGTCAACACCAACTCCACCAAGATGATCGCCCTCGTGCTCTCCAACGCCCTTATCGGCCTTTCGGGTGCGCTCATCTGCCAGAGCCAGAAGTACGCTGACATTGGCATGGGCACAGGCGCCATCGTTATCGGTCTTGCCGCCATTGTTATCGGCGAGGTGCTCGGCCGCCTGCTGCCCGGCGGTCTGACGCAGTTTAGCGTCCGTCTTGCCTCTGCCGTCTTTGGCTCCGTGGTGTACTTCCTCATTCGTGCCATCGTGCTGCAGCTGGGCATGGATGCCAACGACATGAAGCTGCTCTCCGCCGTGATCGTTGCCGTGGCCCTGTGCGTGCCCGTGGTTTGGGAGCGCTATAAGCTCCGCAGCTCCTACACGAAGGGGGATGAGGCAGATGCTTAAGCTCTCGCACGTCAAAAAGACCTTTAACAAGGGCACCGTCACCGAGAAGCGCGCACTCACCGGCGTTGACCTCACCCTTAACGACGGCGACTTTGTGACCGTGATCGGCGGCAACGGCGCTGGTAAGTCCACGCTGCTCAACATGATCGCCGGCGTGTATCCGCTCGATTCGGGCGTTATCGAGCTCGACGGCACCGACATCTCGCGTCTGAGCGAGTCGCAGCGCGCCAAGTACCTGGGCCGTGTGTTCCAGGACCCCATGCGTGGCACCGCAGCCGACATGCAGATTGCCGAGAACCTGGCCCTCGCCAAGCGCCGCGGCCAGCGTCGCGGTCTTTCGTGGGGCGTCACCAAGGCCGAGAAGGATGAGTATGTTGAGCTGCTCAAACGCCTGGACCTTGGCCTGGACACACGCCTCAATGCCAAGGTCGGCCTGCTCTCGGGCGGCCAGCGCCAGGCACTCACCCTGCTGATGGCCACACTCACCAAGCCGCGCCTGCTGCTGCTCGACGAGCACACCGCGGCCCTCGACCCCAAGACGGCTTCGAAGGTGCTCAACCTGACCGAGGAGATCGTCGACGAGAACCACCTGACCACGCTCATGGTCACGCACAACATGAACGACGCCATCCGTCTGGGCAATCGCCTGATCATGATGCACGAAGGTCACGTGATTTACGACGTGGCGGGCGATGAGAAGAAGTCACTCACCGTGGCCGACCTGCTGCAGAAGTTCGAGGAGGTCTCGGGCGGCGAGCTCGCCAACGACCGCATGCTGCTGAGCTAAACCTACCAAAAAGGGACAGGTTTATTTTGGCAGGTTTTACCTGCGCGAACGTCAAAACCGCCGCAAAGGGACAGACGCCCTTGCGGCGGTTTTCGCATATTATGTCGATAATCCGATATTCGACCAGACATTCTGGCTAAGGACTAAGGAAACTGCCATGAAAAGACTCCCCCGCCTTGCGTTAGCCGCCGCGTTGTTT
>URVK01000112.1 GCA_900551305.1 uncultured Collinsella sp. | reverse complement strand
GGCTGAACGTCGGCCCACACGCTGATGGTGCCCGAAGCGCCCAGGCTCATGAGCGGCACGGTGAGGGCGTCCTCGCCCGAGTACATGCGGAAGTCGTCGGACAGCAGGTGGGCGATCTTGGCCGCGTAGGCGACGTTGCCCGAGGCTTCCTTAATACCCATGATGTTGGGATGTGCGGCCAGGCGCTCTACGTTGCGCTCGCTGATGCCGCAGCCGCAACGGCCGGGGATGTTGTACAGGATGCAGGGGATGTCCACGGCATCGGCGACGGTCTTAAAGTGCTGATAGATACCCTCTTCATTGGACTTGTTGTAGTAGGGGGTGATGAGCAGCAGGCCGTCGGCGCCCAGGCCCTGGTAGGTGAGCGACTTGGTGAGCATGGTTTGCGTGGAGTTTGAGCCCGAGCCGGCGATGACGGGGACGCGTCCTGCAACTTGCTTGACCACTGCGGCGACAACGGAGTTGTCCTCGTCATCGGTCATCGTGGCGCTCTCGCCGGTGGTGCCCAGGGTGAGGATGGCGTCGGTGCCATTTTGCAAGTGGAAATCGATAAGGCGCTCGAGCGCGTCAAAGTCGACACTGCCGTCCTTTTTAAACGGCGTAACAAGGGCGACGATTGAGCCCTCAAGATTGCGGATGTCCATGTTCTTCTCCTTCGCGTCCGCGATCTGGATGCGTTTGTTCCATTGGGCGGCGACGGCCAGGCGCTCGTCTTGGGCACGACGACGAGCACTTTCGGCGCGCGACTTGGCCAGCAGCTCTCGGCCGCTCGGCAACACGTCGAGCGTGGCAAAATAATCGCCCGGGCGCTCGGCGCGGCGGATGAGGTCGGCCGCGCCATCGGGGCGCAGCAGGACCTCGGCGGAGCGCAACCGCCCGTTGTAGTTGTAGCCCATGGAGTAGCCATGCGCGCCGGTATCGTGGATCACAAGCAGGTCGCCCATGTCGATATGCGGCAGCTCGCGATCGATGGCGAACTTGTCGTTGTTCTCGCACAGATTGCCCGTGATGTCGTAGGTGTCCGTGACGGGCGCTGTGGTCTTGTCGTCGCCACCCGGCTGGCCCATCACCGTAATGTGGTGGTAAGCGCCATACATGGCAGGACGGATCAGATCGACGGCGCTTGCGTCGACGCCGATATAGTCCTTGTAGATCTGCTTCTCGTGGATAGCCTTGGTGACCAGGCAGCCGTAGGGCCCCATCATAAAGCGGCCCATCTCGGTGCAGATGGCCACATCGCCCATACCGGCGGGAACCAGGATTTCGTCGTAGGCCGCGTGCACCCCCTCGCCGATGGCGTGAATGTCGTTGGCCTGCTGCTCGGGCAGATAGGGGATGCCGACGCCGCCGGACAGATTGATGAAGGCGACGTGTGCGCCGGTCTCACGCTCCAGGCGCACGGCAAGCTCAAAGAGGATGCGCGCGAGCTTGGGGTAGTAGTCGTTGGTGACGGTGTTGCTGGCAAGGAAGGCATGGATGCCAAAATTCTCGGCGCCCTTGGCCTTGAGCATGTGGAAGGCCTCAAAGAGCTGCTCGGTGGTCATGCCGTATTTGGAGTCGCCGGGGTTATCCATGATGCCGTTGGAGAGCTGGAACAGGCCGCCCGGATTAAAGCGGCAGCTGACCGTCTTGGGGATGGGGCCCGCGACGCGCCCAAAGAACTCGATGTGGCTGATGTCGTCAAAGTTGACGATGGCGCCCAATTTGTCGGCGAGCTCAAAGTCCGCTGCCGGCGTGTCGTTGGACGAGAACATGATGTCGTGTCCCGTGATGCCCAGCGAGCGGGCGATCATGAGCTCGGTATAGCTCGAGCAATCGCAGCCGCAGCCGTATTCGTTGAGAATGGAGATGAGCGCCGGGTTGGGATTTGCCTTGACGGCAAAGTATTCCTTAAAGCCTGGGTTCCATGCAAAGGCATCGCGCACCTCTTGAATGTTGCGGCGGATGCCCGCCTCGTCATATAGATGAAACGGCGTGGGGAACTGCTCGACGATATGCTCGAGCGTCTCCTTGTCCACAAACGGCTGCTTGGCCGCATATGCCTCGTTGGGGGTCAATGCCATGTCCCGTAAACCTCGCTATCCAGACGGCGCCATCTGCGCATCGAATCCGCATAGCGTGGACCCAATGTCCGGATAGCGCTCCCGCATTGCTGCAGACAGTCCTGCGGGTGTTTCCCGCAGGCCCACCAGGTTGTTCGTGCCCGAAAAGCCCAGTTCGGCGGGTTTCGCCTCCCCACGGGGTCAAAGCCTGCCGGCTCGCCCGCGGTTCTTCGTGCCCGCGCCTCTATCAAGTGGTAACGACCCTACCACGTTGCACTTTACCAAACAAGAGTATTCGTATATAACGTTTAAAAAATGCAGGGATATGCTGGAAACAAGGGCGTCACAATTTTGCATCACAATATTGTGTGAATGGAAATGCCCCATGAAAGGATCCTTTATGACCGAGCTCCAAGAACTTCGTCGCTATCGTCGCGACCTGCATCGCATTCCGGAGCTCGATTTCGATCTTCCTCAAACAATAGCCTATATCGAGGGCGTGTTGGCACCACTCACCTGCGAAGTGACCCATCCGTGCCCCAGCTGCGTCTGCGCTTTCTTCGACGCTGGCGTTGGTGCCACGCATGCCACGGCGATTCGCGCCGACATGGACGCCCTGCCCATCGCGGAGGCGACGGGTGCGGTCTTTGCCTCGACGCATCCCGGAAAGATGCACGCTTGCGGACACGACGGACATATGGCCATGGCACTTGCCGCCGCGACGTATGTCGACCGTACGATTCGCGAGCAGCCGGGTGCCATCAAGCGCAACGTGCTCTTTGTGTTCCAGCCGGCCGAGGAAACGACCGGTGGCGCCAAGACGGTATGCGAGAGCGGCGTGTTCGAGCGCTACGGGGTCGACCGAATTTTTGGCTTCCATGTGTGGCCCGATCTGCCTGCCGGCACGTTGGCGAGTTGTTCCGGTCCGCTGCTGGCGCGTTCGAGCGAGACGCACGTGCACATTCACGGGACAAGCATCCATATCGCCAAGACCTACGGCGTTCCCGTAAACGAATCGCACGATGCTGCGCTGGCGGCTGCCAAGTTCTTGGTTGCCGAGCGTGAATTGATGGACGAGTTGGGCGCCGATGAACCCTGCATTGGTAAGTTCGGCCTGCTGCAGGCCGGGACCGTCTGCAACGCGGTGGCGGGGGAGGCCCGTGTTGCCGGCAGCCTGCGTGTGTTTACGGACGACATGTTCGACCGTGCGCGCGAGGGCGTGCACCGTGTACTCGACGAGGCGTGCGCTGCAACGGGCTGCACGTACGATCTCGATTTTGCCGAGGGCTATCCGCCGGTCGACAACGACCCCGAGTTGTTTGCCAATGTCGCGCCTGCCTTGCCCGAGCTGCAGCTCGTGGATGAGCCTTTGCTGATTGCCGAGGACTTCGCTTTCTATCAGCGCTATCTGCCGGGCGTGTTCTTCTTGCTGGGCACGGGCGTGCCAGAGGGACAGGAAAACCCGATCGACGCTGATGGCTGCCCAGCCTATGCGATGGGCGCCCTTCACACCGATACCATGCTCTTTGACGAGGAAATCCTGCTCAAGGGCCTCGATGTCTACAAACGATTGCTTGACTTGGAGTGACGATGGAACGACGCCGACAGTCTGCCGTATATAGTCCTGGTGGGTGCGGATGCGGCTTGCTACTGCTCCCGGTTATTGCTGTGAGCATTGGCGTGATGTTTGCGCTTGCTGGACTGGCGGCAGCGGCACTTGTGCTGTTGATTGTGGCCATTGGCGTGACGATTTGGCTCTGCCGCAATCGCGAGCAACGCCGTGCCGACGGTAACACCAATGTCGGATGGGTCTTCTTTCTGATCATTGCGTACCTGCTGAGTGTCAGCTACCTGGTCTTCTTTGTCCTGTTGATGATGAGTGCCTTTACCGGGGAATCCGTCACGGTGGGGTAGGCTTCGACGAGCCTCTTGAGGATGAGAAAAGGAGCTGGATGGGAAATGCCCCCATCCGGCTCCATTGCTCAATATTGGCGTGCACTTCTACTCGGCTGCCTCGCGGCGAGCGACCTCGTCGATCAAGATGGCGTCGCCGTGTTTGGCGGCGGCAATGCTCGCGGCCATAAACATGCCCATTGCCGTGATGTAGGCGAAGAGCATCGACGGCGCCACGTCCATGACGATGCCGGAGAGAATCGGTGTCGCCACCTGAGCCGCCATGCTCACGGTGTAGTAGTAACCGGAGTAGCGGCCTACGCTTTGGGAGCTGCAGCACTCCAGAATCATCGTGTACACGCACAGGTCCACGCCGCCCAACGCGACGCCCATCAACAAAAAGACGCCGTACAACACGGGCGAGAAGCCGGGTGCCAGCCAAAGAAGCGCGGGGCACAAAACCATGATGACGGCGGTGCCCAGGGCGACCTTTTTGCGGCCGATTTTGAGCGAAAGGTTTGCCAGGGGTACGTAGCTTAGCAGCGCGCCTGCAATCGTCGCGATATTGATGATGGCATAGGAACCGCCCTCCATGCCGTAGAACATATCGGCATAACGGCTGATATTGGTGGTCATGGCGTTATAGCTCATGTAGTAGAAAAACGTTGCAGCGAGCAGCATGATGATGGAGCGGTGTACGCCGGCGTCTGCAACGCGATCTTTACCGCCGGCCTCGGGGGAGTCATCTTTGTCAATCTGATCTTCGTCGATGCCCATGGACAGCGATTTCTCGCGCATCTTTTCGACGAGGGCGGGCTCACGGACAAAGATGCCGTAGACAACGGCCGACACGAGGATAAAGGCGGCCTGCAAGATAAAGAGCGGAAGATAATTGGGTTTGTCGGCCCTGGGAACCATGACCGAGATGGCGACGAGCATAAGGCCCGTTCCCGCATAGCCGACGATCTTCTCGATTGAGTCCGCCTTGGTTCGAAGTGGGCGAGGCGTAATATCGGCCACGATGGCAACCGTCATGGTGCGGTAGGCACATATTGCCAAAAGCGTGAGGATAATCGCGCCAATGAGCAGAGGTAGGCTGCCCATGTTGTTGGCAATCGCGATGAGCGGGACGGAGAGCATTGCCACCGCGGAGCCGCCCAAGATAAAGGGCGTTCGACGTCCGAGTTTGCTTGCGCAGCGGTCCGAGAGGATGCCAAAGAGCGGAAGCAGGAACAAGCCAAAGACATTATCGATGGCCATGATCGCGCCGGTGAGCGAGTTGGATAGGCCAAAGGTCCCTGTGAGCATCTTGGGAACGATGCCGTCGTAGACCTGCCAAAAGCTGATCATGCCCATAAAGGGTAGGGAGGCGAGGGCGACGGCCTTGGTGTCGAGCCGGGCCGCCCGCTTAAGATTTGGTTGGGTCATGCTGGTTCTCCTGGTCGGTAAAAGCGGGGAGGGGCGCTATCGGCCCTCCCGTCCTACAGTTGTCCAAGGTTGGCGAGAAACGCCACATAGAATTCGATACCGCGCTTGTAGACGTCGACGCCGATGCGTTCGTTGGCGGCATGGATGAGCTTGCGTGCCTCACCCGAGTAGATAAAGCCGCAGAAGCGGTAGACGCGATCGCAGATCTCGTTGAACTCGCGCGAGTCGGTGCAGGAGTTCTGCACGTAGGGAGCAAAGCCGGCCTCGGGATAGACACCCGACACGCAGCGATGGATGTAGTTGAAGGCGGCATCGTCTTCGTAAGGCGAGATGGGCGCGGGCTCGGTGTAGGGAATCGCCTCGTTGATTTCGACGGTGACATGGTCGGGGCTTACGCCCGAGGCGCGGCACTGCTGGGCGGCGAGCTTGCGGGCGCGCTCAACGGCATCGGCGATACTCTCAAACGGAGCGATGCGCACGTTGAAGTTGGCGCGAGCAGCTGGTGGCAGCACATTGTGCGCATTGGAGCCTTCGAGCTGCGTGAGCGCGTAGGTTGTGCGCAGCATGGCCGAGGTCTCGGGGCTGGCGGCCATGATCTTGGTAACCGCGGGGCGCGTGAG
>URVK01000111.1 GCA_900551305.1 uncultured Collinsella sp. | reverse complement strand
GTTGGCATCCACCATTATTTTGAGGGGAGCCCCGCTCACAGGATCATCCCCTTTTGGCGATAGCGCTCGTCCATGGCTTCGGAATAGATTGTGTCCCAATCGCGATCGTCGGATACAGGCGACGCAGCGATGCCCATATCTGCATAAAGCCGGTCTGCCGCTGCCCACGACGCGGCGAACGGAGTATCGGGCGCGACGGCCTGCTGCCGGTCGTCGACGGCCGCAAGCACTTCCTCGCACTGCCCGCCACCCTGCGCGACCTTGGCCACCACCTTTTTGATGAGCTCGGGCAGCGACCCGCCCGAAAGCCGCAGTGCTTCCTCGGCGCGCTCTTTAACCGAGCGATCTACGCGAACATTCACCTGTGCCATGCTGCCAACGGTAGCCATCTCAACCTCACCTTCAGCATTTACTAGCATTGCTAGCACGAGCATATATCCGAGCTAACATCTCGTCAAACAAAAGAAGGCCTGCACCCTGGCGGCTGCGGTGCCGCCCGAATGCAGGCCATATACTCAATCGAAAACGCTAACGCAGGTACGCCTTTGCGTTGCTCAGACTGTAGGCGATCGTTGAGCCGTTGTGCAGCAGCGACGACGCCTGCGGCGTAATCGTGCCGGTAATGCCGAGCGCCAGCAGCGCCGAGTTGGTGAGCATCACCTTGGAATACGAACTCGTCAGACGGTCGATAAGCCCCTGGCTCATACGGCGCAGGCGCACGATCGCGGCCAGATCCGTATCGGTCAGGATGATATCGGCGACCTCCTTGGCGATGTCGCTTCCGCCACCCATCGCCAAGCCCACGTCGGCCAAACCGAGCGCCGGCGAATCGTTGACGCCGTCGCCCACCATGGCAACGTGGCGCCCCTCGCTCTTAATGCGCTCCACATAAGCGTACTTGTCCTCGGGCAGCAGTTCGGCCTTGAACTCGTCGACTCCCGCCTCGCGCGCAATGCGTGCGGCTGTGCGCTCGGAATCGCCCGTGAGCATGACCACGTGCTTAACGCCCAGCGCGTGCAAGTCGGCGATGGCCTCGCGCACGCCAGGTTTGAGCGGATCCTCGATACCGAGCACGCCCACAACCGTGCCGTCAACCGCCAGGTACAGCGGCGACAGGCCCTGCATCTGGGACTCGATGCGCTCCTTAATGTCGGACTCGAGCTGCGCGCCCTCGTCCTCAAACACAAAGTGCGCGGAACCGATGATGGCGCGACGCCCCTCGATGGACGAAGCGATGCCGTGCGCCACGATGTACTCGACGGCGGCATGGCGCTCGCGGTGCTCGAGCCCGCGCTCGCGGGCGGCGTTGACCACGGCACGCGCCACCGGATGAGGGAAATGCTCCTCCAAGCAAGCGGAAAGGCGCAGAATCTCGTCCTCGCTCCAGCCATCGGTGGTGAGCACGCAGGCAAGACGCGGCTGCGCCTCGGTGAGCGTGCCGGTCTTGTCAAACACAATGGTATCGGCCTTGGCAAACGACTCAAAGTACTTCGCGCCCTTGACCATGACGCCCATCTTGGCAGCGTCGCTCATAGCAGTCATAACGGCGACGGAGCCCGTGAGCTTGAGTGCACACGAGTAGTCGACCATCAGCGCCGCCGAGGTCTTGATGAGGCTGCGGGTGGTAAGCGCAACCAGGCCCGCGAGCAGGAAGTTCCACGGGACGATCTTGTTGGCAAGGTCCTCCATATGCGACTGGCCCTCGGACTTGAGCGAGTCGGCTGTCTGCACGAGCGAGACGATCGAGCGCAGCTTGGTCTGCGCCGTGTTGGCGCGCACGCGCACCAAGATGCTGCCGTCTTCCACGACGGTGCCGGCGAATACATCGTCGCCCACGCTGCGCTCGACGGCCAGCGGCTCACCGGTCAGGGTCGCCTGGTTGACCATGGCGCTCCCCTGCTCGACCACGCCATCGATGCAGATGGACATGCCGGTGCGCACGGCGACCAAATCGCCGGGCTCGAGCTCGGTCGCGGCAACGCTTACCTCGGTGTCGCCGACGACCTTCTGCGCCTTGTCGGGCACATCGAGCAGCGAGTTGATGAGCTCGTTTTCGCTCATGGCGCGGGTGTAGTCCTCGAGCAGCTCGCCCACGTTGAGTAGGAACATCGTCTGGCCCGCGGTGTCGACATCACGCTTGACGAACGAAATGCCGATGGCCGAAGCGTCGAGCACGGGAACGGTCAGGCGCGGCTGCGCCAGCTCATGAAGGGCAGCGCGCAAAAATGCCATGTAACCGGCCACGACAAACACCGCACGCAGAGGCGTGGGCAAGAACCAGCGACGTGCGTAATGGGCACCGACGAGTGTCGCCAGGTCCATAACGAGTTTGTGCTTGCGTGGCTCAAGCTGCATCACGTAGCCCGACTTGGCATCGGCGATAGCTTGAGCATCGAGTGCGCCCAGGGCATCGAGCACGCCCGCACGACACCGCTCGTCATATTCGAGCGCCATCTGGCCAATACGGCCATAAACGCGCACCTTGTGCACGCCGTCGATATCGCCGCTGAGCTTAAGAAGTGCATCGAGATCGCTCTCTGGCACAGGACCCGCCAATTGAAGACGGGTCCTGCCAGGGATCTCGCTAATAATCGAGAATCTCATAGTTTGTGCCTGGGAGCGCTACTCGGCTGCCTCGTCAGCAGCGGCCTCGCTCTGGGTGATGTAGGCAGCCTCGGCAACCATGTCGTCGACATTAGCCTTGGCCTGCTCGACCATGTCCTGGTAGCCGTTCTTGATGCGCATGCCGCACGCGATACCCTGCACGCAGGCATTCTTTACCGGAGCGCTGGTAAGCAGCTTGATGCCGGCCGTGCCGAGCAGAAAACCGCCACCGACAAGCAGGGTATTGAACGTCGACTTCTTCATGTTGCTTCTCCCTTTTGCCGCATTGGACGCGGCACGGTGCCTCAGCACCCGAGTAAACAAGTTTGCTCGAGCACACTTTTGGAAAATAGTTTAGTTTATCTAACTATTAAGGTCAACAAAGGTTAACTTTTTGGAAATCTTGAGGTGCGATGTGACCAAGGGACCGTCCCTGCGCCACACCCACAAAAAATGAGGGCACCAACGGCGCCCTCATTCACCAAATTCAATTCAGCCCACCTGACCCGAACGGCCGAGTCGTCACAGAACCCGGGAGCCCCGGCAGGGCGGGTGCTTGCTCAAAATGAGTTCCCTTCAAAACAATGGGCGCGCCAAACGGCGCGCCCATTCACTCTATTCCATTCAGCCCCGCCTGACCCGAACGGCCGAGTCGTCACGGAACCGAGGGACCGGGCGCAGGGCCTTGCCTCTCAATGAGTTCCGCACGAACAGGAGGCGCCAGTGGCGCCTCCGTCGTGAGTCAGGACTGTCCGAAATTGAGAGGCAAGGCCCTGTGCCCGGCCCCTCGGTTCCCGCTTACGAGAGCGACGTTCTCAGCAACTCGTTGAAGAGCTTCGGGTTGCCCTTGCCGCGGCTTGCCTTCATGCACTGGCCCACCAAAAAGCCGATGACCTTCTGGTTGCCGTCACGATACTGCTGCGCCTGATCGGCACAGTTAGCCAGCACCTCGTCCACAATCGGCTGCAGCGCGCCGGCATCGCTCACCTGACGCATACCGCGCTCGTCGACGATCTTGTTGGGGTCATCGCCGGTCTGGGCCATGGCCTCAAAGACCTCATGAGCCTGGTTAGAGCTGATGGCATCAGTCGCCAGCAGCTTGGCAAGGGCTGCCACCTGAGCCGGCGCGATACCGGACTCGGCCAGCGAGACGCCCGCGCCCTTAAGGTAGGCGATCATCTCGTTCACCAGCAAGTTTGCGACCGTCTGTGCCTCCTTGCCATCCATACCGGCAGCGGCCGCCTCAAAGAACTCGGCAAACTCGGGGTCGCCGGCGATCTGCTCGGCATCGGCCGCCTTAATGCCAAAGTCGGCCTCAAAACGGGCGCGCTTGGCATCGGGCAGCTCGGGAATCTCGCCACGGCAGCGGTCAATGAACTCGTCATCCAGATCAAACGGCGCCAGATCGGGGTCGGGGAACAGACGGTAGTCGTCGGCCGTCTCCTTCACACGCATGACCACGGTGCGCTTGCGGCTGGGCTCCCAGTGGCGGGTCTCCTGATAGATGATGCCGCCCTCCTCGAGCACCTCGGCCTGGCGGCAAATCTCGTAGGCAAGGCCATCATGCAGGCTCTTAAACGAGTTGAGGTTCTTAAGCTCGGTCTTGGTGCCCAGCTTGGTCTCGCCGCGGCGGCGCAGCGACACATTGCCGTCGCAGCGCATGGAGCCCTTCTCCATGGAACAGTCCGAAATGCCCAGCGTCACAAAGATGCGACGGAGCTTTTCCATAAACAGGCGAGCCTCCTCGGGCGTGCGCAGATCGGGCTCGGTGACGAGCTCAATCAGCGGCGTGCCACAGCGGTTGTAGTCGACGAGCGACTCGGCCGCGGCGGTAATGCGACCCTCGGCGCCACCCACGTGCACCATCTTGGCGGCGTCCTCCTCCATGTGAATGCGCAGGATGCGAATAGGTACCGTGTAGGAACCGTCCTCGCGACGCTCGGGCATCTGCAGGTTGGACGCGTCGTAGCTGGCCAGATGACCGGCGCGCTGGTTGCCCTCACGCATGGTCGACGTCATGGACGTGGACAGGCCCTCAGCGTTGGCCGAGGCGCTCGCCAGACTCTGGGCCTCGGCCTCGCCAAATGCGCAGTCGGGGCGCTCGGCGGCGCCGCGACCGGTCACGTCAAGATCCAGGTGACCGTACATGGCAAAGGCGACCGGACCCTGCGTGGTCTGGAAGTTCTTGGCCATGTCGGGATAGAAGTAGTGCTTGCGGTAGAACATCGAGTGGCGCTGGATCTCGCAGTTGGTGGCGAGACCGGCCTTGACGATGCTCTCGATGGCGCGTTTGTTGGGCACCGGCAGCGCGCCGGGCAGGCCCAGGCACACCGGGCACACGTTGGCGTTGGGCTCGTCATCGTGGCTGAGCTTGCAGTTGCAGAACATCTTGGTATCGAGTGCGGTGAGCTCGGTATGGATCTCCAGGCCGATCACGGCCTCCCAATCCTGCAGGACCTCGGAAAGCTCCTTCATTACAGCTCGCCTCCCTTCCCGGCAAAATCGGGCGCGACGGAAAGCGCGGGCGCACCCGTGGCGGCATCGGCAAAGCCGCGCTCCAGAGCGCGGGCAAACGTGAGCAGCTGACGGTCCTTAAAGGCCGGACCCACCAGCTGGGCAGAAACGGGCAGCTGAGTATCCTCGCCCAGGCCCAGCGGTACCGAGATACCACCGTTGCCGCAAATGTTGAGCGAGATGGTGTACAGGTCGGAGAGGTACATCTGCGTGGGGTCGCTGATCTCGCCAAACTTAAAGGCCGTGCGCGGCGAGGCGGGCATGAGGATGGTGTCCACCTTGGCATACGCGGCATCGTAGTCCTGCGTGATGAGCGTGCGGGCCTTTTGCGCAGCGTAGTAGTACTTGTCGTACACGCCCGAGCTCAGCAGGTAGGCGCCGAGCATCTGACGACGCTTGGCCTCGGCGCCAAAGCCGTGGGCGCGCGAAAGCGAGCTCTGGTCGGACAGGTTGGCGCAGCCCTCCTCCTGGTAGCCGTAGCGAATGCCGTCGAAACGGGCCAGGTTGGAGAACGCCTCGGCCGGGCCGATGACGTAGTAGGCGGCGATGGCGGCGTCCAGGTGCGGAAGGTCGACCTCGACCAGCTCGGCACCCTGGTTCTGCAGCTCCTGGGCGGCACGCTGAACAGCGGCCTTGACCTCGGGCGTCAAACCCTCGGCCTCCATGAACGCAGGGATGATGCCCACGCGCTTGCCCTCGATGCTGTCGTTGAGATGCTCGGTAAAGTCGACGGCACAATCCTGGCTGGTGCAGTCGTACGGATCGTGGCCCGCACCGGTAAGCGCGTTCATGGCCAGCGCGACATCCTCGACCGTGCGGCCAAAGGGTCCCACCTGGTCGAGCGACGAGCCAAAGGCAACCACGCCGTAACGGCTCACAGCGCCATACG
>URVK01000110.1 GCA_900551305.1 uncultured Collinsella sp. | reverse complement strand
CCGTGAGTGCGGCGGTGTCGAGCTGGGTTTCGCCTTCGACGATGACGCCGTCGATAGGCACGCGCTCACCGGGCTTGACCACGATCACGGTGCCGACGGCGATGTCATCGGGGAAGACCTGCTCGAGTGTGCCGTCGGGCTGCTCGACGTTAGCGTAGTCGGGCGCGATGTCCATCATGGCACTGATCGACTTGCGGCTCTTGCCCACGGCGTACGCCTGAAACAGCTCGCCTACCTGGTAGAACAGCATGACGGCGGCGCCTTCGGCCATGTGCGGGTCGGTATCGGGGAAGAGCACCATGGCAAACGCGCCGATGGTCGCGACGGCCATGAGGAAGCTCTCGTCGAAGGCCTTGCCGCGGCGGATGTTATTGAATGCCTTTTGCAGTACGTCGTAGCCGGCAATCAAAAACGGCACGAGGAACAGCACAAAGCTGGCGTAGATGTCGCCCGGGGTGCCGAATGCGGCAGTGAGGGTGCCGAGCTCATCGAGGGCGTACACCACGGCAAAAATGCCCAGCGCTACCAGGATGCGGTTGCGCTTATGCTCGAGTGATTCTTTTTTCTTGCGCTTCTTCTTTTTCTTTTTGGGGTCGGCGGTGGCCATGACTCGTATCCTCCCATTTGAATGAATGAACACTCGTTCATATAATTTCGCGAGCAAAGGCCGCGGCAAGCGCGGCCTTGCAGGTTGGCGTAAACCTGGGCTAGAGAATGATCTCGCAGTCCGGCTCGGCGTCGGCCGTAAACTCAACAACGCGGTTGAGCACCTCGTCGAACTCAGCATCATCGGCCTCGAGCGTCAGCTTCTGGGTCATAAAGTTGACGGACACGGATTTGACGCCCTCGAGCTTGGCCAGCTCGTCCTGAAGCTCGCGCGCACAGTTGGCGCAATCGATCTCATCGAGCTTGTACTGCTTTTTCATGGTGGGTTCCTTTCCCGTTTTTGCGGCTTGGGTGCAGGCCGCGCTGGTACCGTGGTTGGTTGCTATTCGCAGATATGGCTCATGCCCTGGTTGAGCATGGTGTAGACGTGGTCGTCGGCGAGCGAGTATAGGATATTGCGCCCGTCGCGCCGGAATTTAACCAGGTGCGACTGCTTGAGTGTGCGCAGCTGGTGCGACACCGCGGACTGCGAGGTTTCGGTCGCTTCGGCGATGTCTGCCACGCAGAGCTCGCGGCCCATGAGGGCGTAAAGGATCTTGATGCGCGTGGTGTCGCTGAAGACCTTGAACAGGTCGGCGAGGTCGTAGAGAAGCTCCTCGTCGGGAAGGTCCTCGGGCGAGCAGGTGGTCGGGATCGCGGGTTCGGTGGCCTCGATGTCGAGTTTCGTTTCATCAACGCGGATGCTCATTGCAATATCCTTTCATATGAACATGCGCTCATATAATTTACTTTCGATTATATGAGTGCATGTTCATATGTCAATGACGTTCAGGTAATTCGTTGTACAAAATGATGGGGAATAGTGGACGAGATCCCGGACTGAGCGTTTTTTGATAGTCGATGCCAAGGTGGGTACCCTCGTGCCGTGCAAAAAATGGAGTATTCTGCAACTATAGGGGTCCGCTAATTTATTGCAGGTCATATAATGCAGTTCAAGAGTTATCTTAGGGTGTTAATCCGATGAGTTCTTCCTCAAATGTTGCCTAACGCTCTCACGCAAGAGTGATTTCGCTTCACATTTGGATCCACTCGAGGGTGATAGACACCCGACCCTGCTGAATACTCGCAATTTTGCACGTCGCTAGGGTACCCACCTTGTTAGCCGGCCTAGTCTCCGGCCCCGAAGACCCTGCCCTCGGGCGCGAGGCTGCTTGTTTGGGCAAATGATGGGCTGTCGGATTCGACAGTCTGCATGTCATCGATTGCCGGAACTTCATTAATTGTCGGGTCATCCAGCGTGATGCCTTCGAGCGTTGCTTTTTCGAGGTCGATTCGTTGACGCTCTTCGGAATCCTGGCGAAGCTGCTTCTGAATTCGCTTTTTCTCTTCTATAAACCTTCTGAGCACAAACTGTCTCAGGTCCTCTTGCATGATTTGAAAGTCTTTTGGCAGACGCGAGGGGCGTACGCCCTCTTTCCGCTGGATTGCTTCCATGACCCTAACAAAAGAGCTGGCATGCATAAAGGAATAACGGCTGACGGTGATGATTCCGTACCCCATGGACGCAAGTGCATTCTTGCGCTCCTCATCGATGGCGCGGTCTTCTTCCGCGTCATGATAAAAACCGTTGTATTCAATGTCTGTGCGAGATTTCTTTAGATACGCATCCATAAAGAACTTTTTGCGTCTCGTGAGATTCTTTGCGGCAGTGGTGACCTGCACCTCGTAATCGGTCTCAATTCCCTTAATACCAAGCCCTCCTTCGCTTTTGGGCAGCGTTAACATCATGACAAAGGCTGTTTCCATAGGAGACCGGCATCCGTCGCGCACACATTGGATCGCCTTTCGGGCAAGGGCCAGACCGTCGCATCTGGTAATGGAATTAAAGAACTGCTTTAACCTCTCGGTCGAGGTGAGCGCGAAACGCTCGGTATAGGAGGTGGAAGAGTCGGTTCCAAGGGAATAAGCGCCGCACAGTTCAAAGTAGTACTCCACTAGTTCGCGAAAAGAAAGATAGGTGGCGGCCTGAAGTGCGCAAAGCTCAACGCCAACAATGAAGATGCCATCTTTGAGCTCTATAAAGCGTGAGTTCGAGAATCGTTTTGAAGAAACGTGGCATTGACAGTTCATTGCATAGCGCGCATTCCTGCGATCAAACACCATCACCTCGAGGGAATCATTTGTGTCGAGGGAAACATCATGTTTGGTGAGCCATTCTGCGGCTGCGTCAAGGAACGTTCCGGTGGGACATGATCCGTAAATCGCGGCAGGGCTACAGGACTCGATGCCTTTCGCAGACACCGAATGCGCGGCCTGGTAGACCGCTTTTGCAGTGGTATGTGACAATACGATACTCATGATATATATCGTGTCAGCTAATGCCGTGTTGACGGCGCTGAGTGGAAAAGCCGTTTTAGAGGTCTAACCAAATGCTGTCCAAAAGCTTGACGCAATTATGAGTTGGTATGCCCTAAATAAAAGTTTTCGCAGCTTAGCTATAGCATATAAATACTCAATTGCCGCACATTTGATATCGACGCATCACCATCCGACAACGAATTACGTGTCGGGAATTGGCCGAAATCGTTCGCAATGAGTGTTCAGAATTTGTGATGGCAAATCTATCTGTGGAACGTAGGGCGGCCCCACTGCGGGGTTTCCCGCTGCGAGACCGCTCGTGATCTACGCCGGGGTTTGTCGCAGGCGTTTCTACTTGGCGAATAGGTTCTTGAGGTTGAACTCGGCTTGGACGGTGCGGAGCATGAGGTCGGTGTCGTCCAGGCCCAGATGCTGCTCGTTGGCGTCGGCGGCGAGGGTTCCACGGCGGCGCGCCCAGTTCTCGAGCGCGGCGGGGGCGGATTCGCGGGGGAGCGAGCGGACGTCGGCATCCAGGCTGCGGCAGATCTGGCGCGAGTCGATGACGATGATCTTGCCGGCGCGGCGTGCCTCGGCGTAACCGTCCAGATGAATTTTGAACCAGCTGTCCTCGAACGCGGCGTTATGCGCCATGTACGGGTACTTCTTCATAAGCTTGAGCAGCTGCTTCTGCAGTTCCTTGTTCTCGCGGAACGGCTTTTTGCCGTCGATGTCGTCCCAGGTGATATGGTGGATATTCGACAACGGCACATCCTCGCCGCGGTAGATGTCGGGCAGGCCGCAGTAATGCGCCTCGGCGTCATGCGGCACGGCGTCGCTGGTGAGGTCCATGATTTCCCAGCCCACGTTGATGATGTAGCCGCGCTCGGGCGCGCGACCGGTGGTCTCGATGTCGATGCCCAGCACCGTGCCTTGGATGGGCTTGCGAGCGTAGGCGACGCCGAGCGCGTCGCGGTCGCCGCGGATCTCGCGCATAACGGACGCGGCGGTGCGCTTTTGCATCTTGCCGATGGCGGCGCAGGTGTCGGCATCGGACAGGCCGCGCGAAAGCGTCGCGGGCGTCACGTTGCGCAGGCGTGCCTCGCCAATCTGGTCGCACAGGTCGCGGTTGCGGTCAGCCAGGTCGCGCACGGTGGCAAAGTCGAAGCTGGGGTCGCCCTCGGCAGTAAAGTACTCGGTCTCGAGCACCTTGAGGGCCTCTTCGCCCTTCTGGCGCTCGGACTCCATGGCGCCGTGATCGCCATAGATAAACATGGGAATAAACGGCTGGCGCTCGTATTCGAGTGCTTGTGAAACGTTCATATAACTTCTCCTTGGATGGGCCGCGTCGTGCGGCTCGGGTTCATTGAGATGTGGCGAGATGATAGTTTACCATGGGCAACTATTGGCATCGCGCCTAGGACAACTACAATACCCTAGTTGACCGCTAGGATTTTTACAATGCTGCCGAAAGACACGAAAGGTTCCATCCGTCATGGATTTGCTGATTGATATTCTGCTCGACGCCGGCAAGGACACGCTCTCGCTTGTGCCGTTTTTGTTGGTGACGTATCTGGCCCTCGAGACCTTGGAGCACGTCGCGGGCGACCGCGTTAACGGGGCCATCAAGCGCGCCGGCGCCGCAGGTCCCGTGGTTGGCTCGTTGCTGGGTATGGTGCCGCAGTGCGGCTTTTCGGCCATGGCGGCAACGCTGTACGCCGGTCGTGTCGTGACCTTGGGCACGTTGGTGGCGGTGTTCCTTTCGACCTCCGATGAGATGCTGCCGCTGTTGCTCGCCGAGCAGGTGCCCGTGCAGACCATGGCGATGCTTTTGGCTTCGAAGGCACTGATCGCGCTGGTCACGGGCTTTATCGTGGACGCCGCCATTCGCGGCCTGCGTCGTAACGCTCGCGCGCATGCGGCGATTCGCCGTACCGTGCTGGGAACCGCGGCCAACCCGGCCCACGTGAACTGCGCGCACGACGACCACACTGGCGGTGACATCATCGACGAGGTGGCCGAGGCGGGCGTGAGCGCCGATCACATCCATGAGCTGTGCGAGCGCGACCATTGCGGTTGCGATGAAGACGAGGACGAGCACGAACACGGACATGGCCACGATCACGGTCATGAGGACGAGCATGAACACCATGATGGCCACGGTCACTCCCGCTCTCACGAGGGCGCGCCCCTCCTGTCGATTATTCGCAGCGCCATCTCGCACACCGTGCAGGTATCGGTATTCATTTTTCTGGTGACGCTGATTCTGGTCGCCGTGCTCGAGACCTTCGGCGAGTCCGCGACCGAGCAGTTCCTGCGTGGCAACGAGACGCTCGCCGTCCTGGGTTCGGCGCTTGTCGGCCTGATTCCCAACTGCTCGGCCAGCGTCGTCATCACACAACTGTACCTGGAAGGCGCGCTGCAGCTGGCCCCGATGCTCGCCGGCACGCTCATCTCTGCTGGTGTGGGCTACCTGGTGCTGTTCCGCACCAACCGCAGCGCCCGCGAAAACGTCCTGTTCCTGATCATGATGTACGTCATCGGTGCCGGCTGGGGCCTCATCCTATCCGCCGTTGGCCTTTAAGTAGATTATTGGGACATGTCTTACGATCTACCCCTGTGACCAGGGCATTCCCCGCTGCCAAAACA
Organism: uncultured Collinsella sp.; assembly: GCA_900551305.1. Taxonomy (GTDB): domain Bacteria; phylum Actinomycetota; class Coriobacteriia; order Coriobacteriales; family Coriobacteriaceae; genus Collinsella. Next base: position 409 of record URVK01000110.1, on the reverse strand, counting down.
AAAAGGTAGATTTTTAGGCACGTCCCAAAAATCTACCTTGGTTAGCGCAGCAGCTCGGTGAGGTTTCGCTTAAAGCGGGCCCGGTCTTCGCTGGTAAATGCCGCCGGACCGCGAGTGCGACCGCCGGCGCGGCGCACCTTCTTTTCCTCGTGGCGAATAAACAGTTGCATGTCGATGGTCGCCTTATCGTAGACGCGCCCGCGCACGCCGATGGCGGCGGCATCGCGCCCGAGCACCATGCTCGCCAAGCCAATGTCCTGCGTCACGACTACGTCGCCCGCCTGCAGGCGTTCGACAATGGCAAAGTCGGCGCTGTCGGCGCCCACGCTCACATCGAGCGTCGTGACCCAAAATCCGCGTCGCGCATGCTCGACGTCGCGCGGATCGTCGCGGCGAATGCCGCTGTGGT
>URVK01000109.1 GCA_900551305.1 uncultured Collinsella sp. | reverse complement strand
GTGCGCACGCCGGCGTTGCCGGCGCAGCTCACGCGCCTGTCGTATCGCATCGACCTGCACTTGGATCCCGAGGCGCCCGTAAGCGCCGACGAGGTGCGTCGTGCGATCGACACGCTGCGCGCGGGCCACGGCATCGACTACGCGCGCGGCAAAAAGAGCAAGCGCTTGGATTTGGATCACACGCTCGTGGGCTATGAGCTCACAGCGGGGGAGCGCCCGGACCATTTGGTGCTCATGCTCGACACCCATGCCGACAACGAGGGCTCCATGCGTCCGGAAATTTTGCTTTCTGCTGCTGATGTTTTGTTGCAGGGCTTGACCCCGGGCGTGGATGCACCTATTGTTTCCACCGGTATGCAAGACCTCGTGACCATCTGCTCCTACGATGTCGAGCGTCAGAATCAAGCATGCGAGGACGACGAGGGCCGACTCGTCAGCCCCATACCTGTGCGAACTTGTGGATTTGCTCCACATACTCGTTGACGGGGGTATTTTCGCCTGCTACTATATTCGGCTGTTGCACTAACTGATGCATGAAGGGCAAGTAAACATGTACGCAATCGTTAACACGGGCGGCAAGCAGTACAAGGTCGCCACCGACGATGTCATCACCGTCGAGAAGATCGAGGGCAATGAGGGCGACAAGGTCACCCTGCCGGTTATCTTCCTCAACGATGGTAAGAAGATTGTCACCGATCCCGACAAGCTGGCCAAGGCCAAGGTTACCGCTCAGATCGTTGAGCAGTTCAAGGGCGAGAAGCAGCTGGTCTTCAAGTTCCACAAGCGCAAGCGCTATCGTCGTCTGAAGGGTCACCGTCAGCAGCTCACCAAGCTGAAGATCGTGAAGGTTCAGGCTACCTCCCGCGCCAAGAAGGCTGTCAAGGCAGAGGCTGAGGCTGTTGCCGAGGCTCCCGTCGCCGAGTAGATTACACTCGTAACGAAAGAGTAGGTATACACAATGGCACACAAAAAAGGACTCGGTTCCTCCCGTAATGGCCGTGACTCCCGCGGTCAGCGCCTTGGCACGAAGCGCTATGCCGGCCAGACGGTAACCACGGGCACGATTCTCGTCCGTCAGCACGGCACGCACATCCACCCGGGTGAGAACGTTGGCCGTGGTAAGGACGACACGCTGTTCGCGCTGGTCGACGGTACCGTTGAGTTCCACAAGGGTATCAAGCACAGGGTCAGCGTACGCCCGCTCGCGAACGCGTAATTCACCCTTCATAGAGCACATATATGGGAGGCACTTGAGTTTTAGGATTCAAGGGTCTCCCTCTTTTTTGTAGGAGGCGATTCTGTTGTCACAGTTCACCGATATCAGCCGCATTAACGTGTGCGGCGGCGACGGCGGAGCCGGATGCATGTCGTTTAGGCGCGAGGCATTTGTCCCCAAGGGCGGCCCCGATGGCGGCGACGGCGGTCGTGGCGGCAATGTCGTCATCCAGGCCGATGCTCAGCTGTCTTCGCTGATCGATTACCGCTTTAAGCATCACTTTCGCGCCGAGCGCGGCACGCACGGGCAGGGTGCCCGTCGTAACGGCAAGAGCGGCGAGGACCTGATTCTCAAGGTCCCTATGGGTACCGTGGTGCGCGAGCTCGATCCCGAGACGCAGACCCCGATGTTTGAGATTGCCGACCTGGTGCACGACGGCGAGCGCGTCGTCGTGGCGCCCGGCGGTGCCGGCGGTCTGGGCAACACGCACTTTGTGACGTCGGTGCGTCGCGCTCCGGCCTTTGCCCAGCTAGGCGAGCCGGCCGAGGAACACTGGATTGAGCTCGAGATGAAGCTTATGGCCGATGCCGCACTCGTGGGCTTTCCCTCGGTGGGTAAGTCATCGCTCATTGCGCGCATGAGTGCCGCCCGCCCCAAGATTGCTGACTACCCGTTTACCACGCTCGTGCCCAATCTGGGCATGGTGCGTGCCGGCGAATATTCTTACGTCGTTGCCGACGTCCCCGGTCTTATCGAGGGCGCGAGCGAGGGCAAGGGCCTGGGTCACCAGTTCCTGCGTCACATTGAGCGTACGGCCCTGATCATGCATGTCGTCGACATGACGGGCGGTTTTGAGAATCGCGATCCGGTTGAGGACTATCGCATCATCAACCGCGAGCTCGAGCAGTATGGCGCCGAGCTTTCGGAGCGTCCGCAGATCGTCGTTGCCAACAAGTGCGATGCGCCGGGCACGGCCGACAAGATTGCCGACCTCAAGCGCGCAGCGCTCGACGATGGACATATGTTCTTTGCCGTGTCTGCTGTTACGGGCGCCGGCCTCAACACGCTGATGCTTGCCGTGGGCGAGCAGGTGGCTAAGCTGCGCGCCGAGTTGGCTGTCTCCGATGAGCCGGTCGTTCTGCGCGACGATGAGTGGGAGCGCCGCCGCCTGCAGCGTGAGAAGCGTTTCCGCATTGTCCAGGAAGAGCCCGGTGCCTTCCGCGTGGTCGGTCGTGCCATTGAGCGCATGGTCATCCAGACCGACTGGGAAAACGAGGAAGCCGTCATTTACCTGCAGCATAAGTTTGCGCGTATGGGTGTTGACGACGCGCTCGAGAAGGCCGGTTGCCGTGCGGGCGACGAGGTCCGCATTTGCCAGCGCGCCTTTGACTTTGAGGGCGCCGAGGACTTCTCGGAGTACGAAGAGCTCGAGGATGCTGACGAGGACGTTGCCGTTGAAGCCATTGACGTGGCCGATGCTGCGGATGAGAGCGTCGAGGTTGTCGATGCGGCGGATGCCGCGGACGATGCCGAGACCTCGGAGGGCGAGTAGGCCATGTCGCTGCGCGGTGGAATCGGTCTGCCCGAGCTTCCTCTAGAGGACGGGCAGGAGTTTAGGCTCGGCATTATGGGTGGCACCTTTGATCCCATCCATTACGGGCACCTGGTGACCGCCGAGCAGGCGCGCGAGTCGCTCGACTTGGATGCTGTGCTCTTTATGCCGGCGGGCTCTCCTGCCTTTAAGCTTGACAAGCCGGTGACGCCTGCCGAGGACCGTTATGCTATGACGGTCCTCGCCACCGCCGCGAACCCGGCCTTTTTGGCGAGCCGGTTCGAGATCGACCGCCCGGGCGTAACCTATACGGCCGATACGCTTCATGCCCTTCGCGACTTTTACCCGCCGCAGGTAAAGCTCTACTTTATTACGGGCGCCGACGCGATTATCGATATCGTGACCTGGCATGATGCCGAACGAATCGCTGAGCTTGCTACCTTTATTGCGGCGACGCGACCGGGCTTTGATACGCGGCGGTGGCGTGCCAGAACCAAAGTGGCGGGCCTGCCGTTCGACGTGCGCTATATTCAGATTCCGGCGCTGGCGATCAGCTCGACGAACATTCGTAAGCGAGTTGCCCGCGGCATGAGCGTGCGCTATCTTACGAGCGAGTCCGTGCTCGGCTACATTCGCAAACGCAGACTATATGCCGATTTGAGCCAAGAAGATTTTGAGTGATGGGGGGTCTACGTTGTCGGTAGAGGATCAGTTTGAGGGCGATGAGCGCGCGCTGCTCAAGCGCATTCAAGAGCTGCTCGATGTTCGCATGAAGGATAAGCGCAAGCGCTATGTGCATTCGCTGGGTGTTGCCGAGACCGCACTTCATCTGGCCGAGGTCTACGGCGTTGACCGCTTTGATGCCGCTGCCGCCGGCCTGATCCATGACTGGGACAAAGTGCTCTCCGACGACGAGCTCGTGGCCCGCGCGCTTCACTATGGCATCAAGGTTGCCGGTTCTCCTTCTGCCGCGACGCCGCTTTTGCATGGCCCTGTTGCCGCCTATGAGCTTCCGCAGCTTTTTCCCGAGCTGTCGCCGGCCGTTTTCCAGGCTGTCGACCGTCACACCGTGGGTGCCTGCGACATGACGCCGCTCGATATGGTGGTCTTTGTGGCCGGGGCCATTGAGCCCCACCGCCCCGTTTGTGCTCCGCCACGGCGACTATGCGCATGCGCTGCGCAAGATGGTGGGGGAGTCGACGCTCGATGAGTTGTTCTTCTCCTGTTTTGCGCAGGGTCTGGTCTATGTGATCCAGTCCGGGCGCTATCTTTATCCCACGGCTATTACGATTTACAACCATTACGCCCAGCTGCGCTAGCTCGGGCTGTCTAGAAAGAGGTATTCCATGGCCGACGAGACCATGACCGACGAGCAGATTCTTGAAGGCGTGGAGCACAAAAGCTTCGCCGCCACGTCCGACCGCACTGCCGCCTCGCTGTCCGCGAGCGGTGTCGCCGCCGAGGATGTCGCCCGCGCCGCCGCGCAGGCCGCCTACGACAAGAAGGGCGAGGACGTTCAGGTGCTCGACCTGACCGAGCTTTCCGATGTGTGCGACTACTTTGTGCTTGCCACCGGTGCCAACAACCGCCAGGTCGATTCAATTGTCGACGAGATCGAGGAGAAGGTCGCCGAGGCTTGCGGCGAGCATCCGTTCTCCATCGAGGGCCGCGAGCAGAAGACTTGGATGCTCATGGACTACGGTTCGGTTGTCGTCCACGTCTTCACTCCCGAAGCCCGCGACTTCTACCGCCTCGAGAAACTCTGGGGAGACGCCCCCCAGCTCCCCCTCAATCTCCTCTAGTAGCTCATTTGAGACGGGGTTTAGCTACCCTCACGCATATCGCCGGGCAGTTGCGGTTTTCCGCAGCTACCCGGCTTTCTTTTTGCCCAAAGTAGCTAATTTGGGACGGGGCTTTTTTAGCTACTACCTACCGTTCGCCGATAGAAGCGAGTTGCGGTTCATTGCGTGATATTTAGCTTTCCGACTCGGGTAACGTATTTGTTATCTGTAGAGGAGGAGATGCGTATGACTCGGACCGCGCGGGAAATCTCTGTTTACGGCTATTACCATGTCGTCCAAAAGGGCTGTGGTGGTCAGCTGATATTTGAGGATGCTGACGATCGACTCTATCTGATTCGACTGATAGCTTCGAAATGCCAGAAGTTCAAAGTGGATGTTATCGCATGGTGCCTTATGGATAATCACATTCACTTGTTGCTAGATGACGGGCATGCTCACCTGAGCGATTGTATGCATTCGATTACGACGGCGTATGCCATGTATTTCAATTCTAAGACAGGCAGGAGAGGTCCTGTTTTCCAGGATCGATTTAAGAGTGTGCCGATTCTCGATGATGATCAGCTGCTCAACTGCGTTCGTTACATTCACGATAACCCTGCGAAAGCCAGAATTGGCACTGCTTCGCTCTATCGCTGGAGCAGCTTTAGCGAGTATATGGGCTATCCGGGAATTTGTAAGACTGATTGCGTGCTCGGGTTGCTCGGGAATTCCCAGAGATTTTTTGCATTTAGCACCTCGGGCGAGCCCAATGGCTATTGCTTCCGTTATGGCGCTCATGTGAGTGATACTGACGCGCTTGAGTTTGCGCAGGCGTTGCTCAAACCATACGAGCCTCACTATCTCAACGCTCTGCCCAAGGGCGTGCGTGATGACTGTATCCGTAAACTCAAAAGCGAGGGCTTTTCGATCAAGCAGATCGTGCGCCTCACGGGTATCGGCCATTGCACGATTCAAAAAGTTAAAGTTGAAAAGTAGCTCATTTTAGGCGGGATAATTTTGCTGCGGCCGCCAAACCGGACATCCGGGGTAGTCAATTTGGGACGGGGCTTTTTTAGCTACCCTTTGGCTGACGGTGAATGAATTAGGCCGAATGAATCTCAACCGATATATAGGGGTAGCTAAAATAGCCCCGTCCCAAATTGACTACCAATGCCGTGTCGGACGGAAGGCAGCAACCCCCGTCCAAAAAAGACTAGTTATTGAAGCGGGATTGGCGGCCGAAGGATAGGGCGGTGTCGCCGAACTTGTCTCGGACGGCGTCGATGGCGACGGAGAGGTCGCGGCGGTCGCTGGATTGGGCTCCGCGGTCATCGATCTCGCAGAACAGGTCGGTCTGGATGCCGCCTTGGTGGTCGAAGTCGCTCATGCCGATGCCCGCTAAGCGAACATGCATGCCTTCCTGCCAGATGTTGTCGAGCAGTTCGAGTGCAACCGCCACGAAGATGTTCTCATCGTCGGTCGGATGAGG
>URVK01000108.1 GCA_900551305.1 uncultured Collinsella sp. | reverse complement strand
GACTAGTCATTCAAGAACGTCCCCAACGACTACGTAGCATGAGAGTGGATAATCTCCCGGTATGAGCCCATATTCATGCTCAAGGTGGGAGATTATCCACTCTCGTTTCGTTTGTTGATTTCGATGCCTACATTTGTAGGAACAGTTCGTGGAGGCGGGTGTCTTCGTCGAGTTCGGGGTGGAAGGTTACGCCGAGCTGGTTGCCCTGGCGCGCGGCGACGATACGGCCGTCGACTTTCGCTAAGGCCTTTGCGTCGCCGTGGACCTCGACGATGCGGGGCGCGCGGATAAACGTCAGCGGCACCTCACCGTCGATGCCGGCGACAGATCCTTGAGTGCGAAAACTGCCGAGCTGTCTGCCATAGGCATTACGCTCAACGAGTACGTCCATGGTTGCCAGGCGCGGCGTTCCTTTATCGTCGTGTGCGGCAAGATTGCGCGCCAATAGAATCAAGCCGGCGCAGGTGCCAAGGACGGGCATGCCTTCAACAATGTGGGTGCGAAGCTCATCGAGCATGCCGAGCTCGGCAAGTAGCTTGCCCTGAACGGTGGACTCGCCGCCAGGGAGGACCAGGCGGTCAAAGTTCTGCTGCAAATCGGCCGCCTGCCTCAACTCAACACAGCGTGCGCCCAGCTCAGATAACCTTGCCTCGTGCTCGGCAAAAGCGCCTTGGACCGCCAGCACGGCGACCGTTTGGTCTGCATAATCGCTCATGTGCGATCCTTTCTGCTGGACTAGCGTCCGCGCTCCTCCATGATAATCTCGATCTCGTTGGCGTTGATGCCCACCATGGCCTCGCCCAGGTCTTCCGAAAGCTCGGCGATGAGCTTGGCATCGGTGAAGTTTGCCACGGCCTTGACGATGGCGGCGGCGCGCTTGGCGGGGTCGCCGCTCTTAAAGATGCCCGAGCCGACAAAGACGCCCTCGGCGCCCAGCTGCATCATCAGCGCGGCGTCGGCGGGGTCGCTACGCCGCCGGCGGCAAAGTTCACGACGGGAAGCTTGCCCGTGGCATGGACCTCGCGCACCAGCTCGACCGGAACCCGTAGTTGCTTGGCTGCCTCAAAGAGCTCATCATCGCGTAAAGCAACAACGTCGCGGATCTGCTTTTGGATCTTGCGCATGTGGCGCACAGCCTGGACGACGTCGCCCGTGCCCGGCTCGCCCTTGGTGCGAATCATCGTGGCGCCCTCGGCAACACGGCGCAGCGCCTCGCCCAGATCGCGGGCACCGCAGACAAACGGCACGTCAAACTGGGTCTTGTCGATATGGTAGACATCGTCGGCGGGGGAGAGAACCTCGGACTCATCGATGTAATCGATCTCGATGGCCTGCAGGACCTGCGCCTCGACAATGTGACCGATGCGGCACTTGGCCATAACGGGGATGGAGACGGCCTCCTGGATGCCCTTGATCATCTTGGGGTCGCTCATGCGCGAGACGCCGCCTGCGGCACGGATGTCGGCCGGGATGCGCTCGAGTGCCATGACGGCGCAGGCGCCTGCCTCTTCGGCGATGCGCGCCTGCTCGGGCGTGGTGACGTCCATGATGACGCCGCCCTTGAGCATCTGCGCGAGCTCGCGATTGAGTTTGACGCGATCGGCCTTGCTGGTCTGTTCTGCCATGGTTGCTCCCTTGGTTGGCATGTGCATTGCTTGACGGAACATCCTATCGGGGAGCTGGGTATGGCGAAATACTCAGTTATCGAGATAATAACAAGGTCAGACTAATACCAGATTGAATGACTTTATAAGGTCAGGTGACAAATTCATGCTTGACTACAATTTGGAAAAACGCGGCGAAGCATCGCTTTATGAGTATGTTTACCAGCAAATTCGAGATGATATCGTTGCTGGACGTATTGCGGCGGGGGAGCATTTGCCGTCTAAGCGCGCCTTTGCCACTCATCTGGGAATCAGTGTCATTACCATCGAGAATGCATATAGCCAGTTACTTGCCGAGGGCTATATTTGCTCAAAGCCGCGGCGTGGCTACTACGCATGTGAGCTTCCGGATGCACCGGTTTTGCCTTCGGCTACGGGGAACATCGACCGAGATACCGTCTCTGTGGACCCCAGCGCGCATGATGTCAACGGACAGGTCGAGCGATTCGATGTGCTTTCTCCTTCCGCTTTGGAGGCGGCGCGGCTTTGGCAAGGCACGCTACGGGCGACGCTGACATCCGAAGACGAGTGCGAGATTTTTTCGCCCGCACCGGCACAGGGCACCGCTCGGCTACGACGCGCTATTGCTCACCATCTGCGTGGGACGAGGGGTATGAATGTCGATCCCAATAACATCGTTATCGGCGCGGGCGCCCAGCTGCTCGATACCATGTTGGTTCAGTTGCTTGGCGCGGACAAGGTGTATGCCGTTGAGGACCCGGGCTATTTGCGCTTGACGCGCATCTATCAGGCTATGGGCTGCAAAGTTCGACATATCCCGTTGGATGATGACGGCGTGGACCTGAGCACTCTGCAGAAAAGCGGGACCGATGTCCTTCACCTGATGCCGTCCCATCAGTATCCGACCGGCCTTGTGACGAGCATTGCGCGTCGCTATGCCCTGCTGAGCTGGGTCGCCGAGCAGCCGGGCCGGTATCTCATCGAAGATGACTTTGATTGTGAGTTTCGCCTTGCTGGTAAGCCGATTCCCGCGCTCGCGTCGATCGATGCCGCCCAGTCGGTTATCTACACCAACACGTTTTCGAAGAGCCTGTCATCGGCGTTGCGTCTAGCGTACATGGTGTTGCCCGATGAGCTGATGGAGCGGTTTAGGCGCAACCTTGGTTTTTACGCCTCGTCGGTGAGCTCTGTTGACCAGGTCGCTTTGGCGCGTTTGCTGGAATCGGGTGATTACGAGCGGCATGTGAACCGCGTGCGTGTTCGTGCTCGCGAGGCGCGTGATGGCCTGGCGGCGCTTGTACGGAAAGCGTTTCCGGCAGGGGAGGTCTCGATCGAGCATGCGGACGCGGGCCTTTACTGCACTGTGGTTGCGGAGCGCGGAACGGGTGGAAGCTCTTTTGTGCGGGCCCTCACGCGCTCGGGTATTCCGTTTATCGATATCAGTGACTGTTATTGGTGTGCCGATGGTGCATTTGTCCCTGAAAACTCGACTCAAATTCTTGTCCAGTATGACGATCTGGGTCCGGAAGTGCTTAATAACTTGGAACTGCAGCCAATGGGGGCACTCTGCAACCTAAGTGAGTAGACTTTTGGAACTTTGGCGACCAGGCAGTTTTGTAACAAGTCATTTACCTGCGACTTTATAAAGCAATATGGATGGTCTGCGCGGCAAGTTCGAAAAAGTCTACTCACTTGCCGCGCAAAGCTTCTGCATGAGAAAAAATGGGGTTTTCAACAGTGCTTCGTCCAGCTTTCGGCAAGCTTTTGGTCAGTTGGGGAGGGCTGTTGAAAACTTAGCAGTCCGTTCGGTGCCATTTTTGTTGCGTTCGCGCCAATGCGAGACCGACTGGGTTGAAATCCGTGTTTTCCTGTGCCTATGAAGGATCTACTTTGTGACATATCGGCTTTTAGGTACTGGCGTTTGCCTCCTCAAGTCCGCGCTTTGTGTCCGCCGCTTCCACGACCGGAAGAAGACCGGCAGCGATATGATCTCGCCCGCAACCCGACGGCTGCAGTCGCGCTCGGTTTTCCGTTGTATACATTAGTTCGGACGAGAAACAAACGGACTTGCCCTGCCAGCATTAGGCAGCGGCTGTTCCTTGGTGAACTCCCCAGGGAATCTGTGCTGGAAACGGAGCATGGATTTTTGGTCACGTCCCCTCTACTGACGGCATTTATCATGTCTCGACATCTGACGGATCTCCAGCTTCTTTTTGTGTTGGCGGAGATGTGTGGCTTGTTTGCGGTGTGCGCTCTGCCGGTGGCGCTTGAGGCGGAGCTTTCGCGTGCAATTGATTCGGGCGCGATTTCGACAACGTTCGGTTGGGTGCGCTGCCCGTCCGAGGACGGCATCACTTCAAATTTATGGCGTCGAGACGCTTTGGTTTTGGGCAGAGACCTTGACCGTTTTTGTTCAGATGTTTGCGGGATGCGTTACGGCAATAGATTTATGGCGGTATCGCAATTCGTTCCATTGGGTGCCGCGTCGCCTTTTGAGGTCGAGGCGTATTTGTTGCTTGGACTGCCGCGAGCCCTGGGGGGCGAAGGGTTTTGCGGCATAGAGCTCAATGTCGAAGTGACGCTAAGCACAAGTGCTCGAGCGATTGTGGGAAAGTCCCGTGTATATATCGACCTACTTCTCTCTTCGCCGGATGGCAAGCGACAGGTGGCCATTGAATGTCAGGGAAAGGCCTCGCACGGACGCGCAGGGGATGGCTTGCGTGACGCTGACCGCATGACAGCCCTTCAGGCCATGGGCTACGATGTACTTCTCCTGACACACAGACAGATATCCGATGAGGATAGATTCCGCGCGATCGTTAAGGCCGTATGCAGGATGCTCGATGCTGAATATCGTGATAAAAGCTCAGATGAGCAAAGGGCTGAGACATTACTCCGGTCTGAACTATTCGTTGACTGGACAAAATTGGGAGTAATTGACGGAAAGATGCCCGTTAGACACAAAATGGCTCGATCGTGGACGGCTGCGAATCTAAGTGAGTAGACTTTTGGCACTTTGGCGACTAGGTCGTTTTGCAACAAGGCATTTACCTGCGGCTTTATAAAGTGATATGGATGGTCTGCTCGGCAAGTTCCAAAAAGTCTACTCACTTAGTTTTTGACGAGAAGCCGATGCCGAAGACGGTCCTATTTCAGGGCGTTAACAAGTTCGTGAGGCACGAAAAAGGCCCGGACCAATACGGTCCGGGCCTCATCGAGCTAGAGGTTATGTCTCAAGCGGTTGGCTTAGCCAAAGTAGCGCTTAAGCAGGCCGGCAAAAGCTTTGCCGTGGCGGGCCTCGTCACGAGCCATCTCGTGCACGGTGTCGTGGATGGCATCGAGGCCAGCGGCCTTGGCGCGCTTAGCAAGATCGGTCTTGCCGGCGGTGGCGCCGTTCTCGGCCTCAACGCGCATCTCGAGGTTCTTCTTGGTAGAGTCGGTCACGACCTCGCCCAGGAGCTCAGCGAACTTGGCGGCGTGCTCGGCCTCCTCGTGGGCAGCCTTCTCCCAGTACAGGCCGATCTCGGGATAGCCCTCGCGATGAGCGACGCGAGCCATGGCCAGGTACATACCGACCTCGGAGCACTCGCCCTCAAAGTTGGCGCGCAGGTCGGCAACGATGTCCTCAGAGACACCCTCCATCTTGGCGACGCCCACGACGTGCTCGGCGGCCCACTCGAGCTGGCCCTCCTCCTGCTTCAGGAAACGAGAACCGGGAACGCCGCACTGGGGGCACTTAAAATCCTCGGGCAGCTGGTCGCCGTCGAACTCTTCCACATAACCGCAAACGGGGCAAACAAACTTCATGATTCGATCCTTTCGATCGATGGCGATTGCGCGCTCGTCCGGTCCCGTAAGGGCCCTCTCCGGACGTGCGTCTTGACGAGTTCTATTATCCATAAATGCAACCAAATGTGAAGCCTATTAGGAATGATTTTTAATAAAACAATTTTGAGATATGAAGATGTTGATTGATTAACGATTGGCAGGCCGTCTTTGACCGCCGCTGAGTACAATCGGGCGAGCAAATGTTGACCTATCAACAAATGAAGGAGTTTCCTTTATGCATCTAGCCCGTCGTGCCTGGTGCCGAACATATCAGACGGTTTTTCGCATTGCATTGCCGATCCTGCCCTATACCGAGCCGCGCATTTTAGAGCATGCCGAGGATGTGCCCGCGGTGCTTCAAAAGCGCTCGATCCAGAAGGTCCTTATCGTGACGGATCCCGGCATTGCCCGTCTGGGGCTCACGGCACCGCTCGAGACGGCGCTCGCATCCAGGGGGATTGGCGTTACGGTCTATGCCGAAACGCGTGCAAACCCCACGGTTTCAAACGTGGAAGAAGCGGCGTCCCTGTATCGAGAGAGCGCCTGCCAGGCCATTATCGGCTTTGGCGGTGGCTCGGCCATGGACTGTGCCAAGG
>URVK01000107.1 GCA_900551305.1 uncultured Collinsella sp. | reverse complement strand
AGGGGGCCAAGCGCGGCTTCGACGCGTCGCTCAAGCGGCTGGGACTCGACTACGTCGACCTCTACCTCATCCATCAGCCGTTCGGCGACGTCTTCGGCGCGTGGCGCGCCATGGAGGAGCTCTACGAGCAGGGCGTTATCCGCGCCATAGGTACAGCTAACTTCTACCCCGATCACCTCGCAAACCTCATCTCGTTCAACCGCATCGCCCCCGCCGTGAACCAAGTCGAGTGCAACGTGTTCTTCCAGCAGCGCGAGGCGCAGGAGTACATGGCCGGCAAGGAGGTGGCCATGGAGGGCTGGGCGCCCTTTGCGGAGGGCAGAAACGATCTCTTCCGCAACGAGGTCCTCGCTCGCATCGGCGAGGCGCACGGCAAGACGGTCGCCCAGGTCGTGTTGCGCTGGCTGCTGCAGCGCGGTGTGGTCTGCATCCCTAAGAGCACGCACCGCGATCGCATGGAGCAGAACTTCGACGTCTTCGACTTCGCGCTGGGCGACGACGAGATGGTCGCCATCGCCGCGCTCGACACCGGTCGCAGCGCGTTCTTCGACCACCACGACCCCGCCACCATCGAATGGATGTCCGGGCTCGTGCGCAACGTGTAGACGAGCGATCAGACCGCACTGATAACTTACTAGGAGGAATTGCCATGAACTCATTCACGTACGACTACCCGGTCAGGAACTACTTCGGCGAGGGGGCCATGGACCAGGCACTCGACGCCGAGATGGGTGCCATGGGCAGGACAGTGATGCTCGCCTACGGCGGAGGTTCGGTCAAGCTAACCGGCGTCTACGGCCACGTGGTCGATAAGCTCACGAGCGCGGGCAAGCGCGTGGTGGACTTCGGCGGCATCATGCCCAACCCGACCTACGAGAAGTGCCAGGAAGGTGCCGCGCTCGCACGCGAGGAGCAGGTCGACTTCATTCTCGCCGTCGGCGGCGGGTCGGTCTTCGACTGCTGCAAGGTGGTCTCCGCACAGGCGATGCTTGACGAGGACATCGAGACGTTCGAGCACGCCGACGACAAGATGCCGAGTTCGTTCATCCCCATGGGCTGCATCGTTACGCTCTCCGGCACGGGTGCCGAGCAGAACAACGGCGCCGTCATCACCAACGAGGAGACGCACGTGAAGGGCGCCTATCTGGGGGCGATGCCCATGTGGGCGGCGCTCGACCCGGCACTCACGCTCACCGTACCGCACGCGCAGTTCATGAGCGGCGCGTTTGACACGCTCTCGCACTGCATGGAGAGCTATTTCGGAAGCCCGCGCGGGCGCAATGTCACCGACGACATCAACCTCGCCATCCAGCGTAACGTCATCCGCAACATGCGGATCATCGCGAACGACGACCAGAACCTCGAGGCGCTCAGCGAGCTCGCATACGACTCCGCCATGGCCGAGAACGGCGTGCTCAAGATCGGCAAGTCAACGGACTTCCAGGCGCACATGATCCAGCACCAGTACGGCGCGTACACCCACACCAACCACGGAATGGGCCTCGCGGTCATCCACCCTGCGCTCTACCGCCACCTGGCCCCCGAGGCGCCCGCGCAGTTCGCCCGCTGGGCGCGCGAGGTGTGGGGTGTCGACGCCAAGGGCAAAGACGACCTTACGGTGGCGCTGGAGGGCATCGACCGTCTGCAGACGTTCATCGGCGAGATGGGGCTTCCCGCGAGCTTCGCCGAAATGGGCTCCGACGCGTCCGAGGAGACGCTGCACAAGGTTGCGGACACCTGCGTGCTCACCGGCGCCTGCGCCAAGAAACTGGAGCGCAGCGAGGTGTTCCAGATTCTGACCGAGTGCCTCTAGATCGGCGGTAGATCCCGATCCGCCTGCACCGAAGGAAACGGGAAGGCTCCACGTTTTTCACGCGGAGCCTTCTGAGTTCTTGCCCGATTGTGAGACCATGCAGCTTGCAGGTGCGGCGGCTGCGAAACGCCCCCATCGGTCGCCATCGGAACCGTACGAAACCGTATGAAAAACAAGAGCAAATGTTCTAAATGTTCTATTACTACTCCCACTCGATGACTAATCCAGTCCGAGTGTTGTCGATGCGTGTCGCGTCGTACCGCCCGAGGGCTGATTCGTGCGCAATTTGGGCGAATTAGGCCCTTGATTCGCGATTTCGGGAATGACTCGATTGATTCGCAAAACCGCAGGTCGCTCCTTTAATCACTCCCTGGTTTCCGCCGGGGTTCGTAGCGGGCGGCGTGAAAAGGGGCGATTCAAAGGGTCGGAGAGATGCGTCTTTGCCAAGAAAATAAGGTTAGCCTTATCTTACTGCATGATTCGTGTGTTATGGTTAGATTGCTCTAACTTTTTGGGGGCGATAGCCATGCACGAACGCAAGGGCTTCTGGGACAAGAATGCCGGTCGGTACGACCGTTTCATGCGAAACGACCGGGCGGCGTATGAGAAGATGTATGGGCTGATCCGGCCGGTGGTGAAAGAAAAAACCGTACTGGAGGTTGCCACCGGCACGGGGCTTATCGCAAAGAGCATCGTGAATACAGCGGAGCATATCGAGGCTACGGACGCTTCTGCACAGATGATCCTTGAAGCAAAGCGGGACAATCAATCCGCAAAGTTACACTTTTCCGTACAAGATATGTTCTGCCTGCCCTATGCACAGAAGTCCTTCGAAGTGGTGATCGCGTCCAACGCGCTTCACATAGTGCCGCATCCGGAAAAGGCCCTGCAAGAAATCAGGCGGGTGCTGAAGGACGACGGCGTGCTCATCGCGCCAACCTTCACTCACGCGGGGAGCTCGGTTTCCGGCAAGGCAAAAGCCTTTTTCATGAGTATGGCGGGATTCCCCCTCCACAGCAGATGGACAAGCGAGGAATATCTACGTTTCCTGCGTCAAAACGGCTGGGCGGTGCAGAAAAGCGCGGTGCTGAAGGCCTCGTTCCCGTTGACCTATGCGGAATGCACGAAATCGGAGGGGCCAGATGTCGTTCTTTGAAAACACCCGCAAGCCCGTGGGCCTCGGCGGAAAACTTATGGTTGCCATGATGAATCTGGGCCACAGCCCTGTGGCGCGGTGGGGACTTCGATTTCTACGACTTGCGCCAAATGCCGAGGTGCTGGATTGCGGCTGTGCTGGCGGCAATCATGACATTTTTTATTCACTGAGGAAGAAACCTATGAAATATAAAATTGAGAAAAACACCGTGCAGGAGACGCTGATCCTCCCGCTGTATTCCCGGAAGCTGTGTACGGAGCTGTACCCGAACCTTTACAGGGATGAAACAGCGGTTCGCCTGCTCGACCAGATCGACTACGACTTTTCAGAGGCAGAGAAAAACTCCCGCAGCCTGATGCAGCGCTTTGGTGCGCTGGAGGTGGCCATGCGGCAGAGTGATCTTGCTTTCGAGGTGCGGGATTACCTGAAAGGCCACCCCAATGCGGCGGTGGTCAATCTGGGCTGTGGGCTGGACAACACCGGCAGAACCTGCGACAACGGTAGATGCAAGATCTACAATCTGGACTTCCCGGATGTGATTGCCTTGCGGCAGCAGTTACTGCCCGCCGGGGATCGGGAACAAAATATCCCCTGCGACCTGAAAGACACCGCATGGTTTGGCAAAATCGATGCCTCCGGCGGGGCGGTGTTCTTTGCCTCCGGGGTGTTCTATTACTTTCTGACCCAGCAGGTCCGGGAACTGGTGCGGGAGATGGCGGACGCTTTCCCCGGCGGTGTGCTGGTCTTTGATGCTGCCAATCGGACGGCAGTAAAGATGATCGCAAAAACATGGCTTAAGACTGCAAAAATCAAGGATGTTGGGGCATATTTTGCGGTTTCGGATGCCGCCAAGGAAATCGGCGCGTGGAACAGCCGTCTGCAGGTCACAAGTCGCGGCTATATGCTGGGTTACAACGATTTGAGAGACCCTTCTGTCAGCGGCTTTTTCCGGTTTCTCGCAAGGGTCGGTGACAACGGGATGAAAATGCAAATCGTGAAAATAAGATTTTGAGAGACAAAAATGAAGCGCGCTCACTTTGACGTTGAAGAAGACGGCTTTTACGGCACACATTGGGCGTGCAAGGGCACGGTCAATGCGTGCGCACCCAAATACCCGCGGGATTGATAATGGGGCGTTTAGCTGCATAATAGTTACTAGTTAGAAACCCTCGGGTTTGCGGGGTAGAATCGTGAAAGCGATTCTGCCCTATTTTTTCCTCCGTCTGCTCCAAATCAAGTAGTTCGAAGATAGCCTGTAGGTGTCCTCATGGGCGCCTTTTATTTTCAGGGAGTCAGTCTCTCGTTCTTCGGTGGCAAACCGGCTGAGGCAAGCAAGCCCGCAAAGAACCCCAAGCGACGCGTTCGCGAGGCGGCGAAAACCCTCAAGCGGCCAGCGATGAGCACCAAGGCGCAGCAGGCGCTCGCGGCACAGAGAGAAGCGATGAAGCAGGAGTCAGCTCATGCAAGAAGCCGACGCCGCGCGGATGAGGCTGATGCGCGCTACGAGCAGAGAAAACTGAAGCGCAAACAGAAGCATCGCGGGCATTGATCGCCAGTTGCAGCAAGGCAAACCATATACAGCAGCGGCGTCAATTCCACTTGAAGCCGACGCCGCGTAGACGCTAACGGTGACGGCTATGCACGGGCACGGGCGCGCCACCGCACTTCACAGCTTGTTTCTCAAGTATTTGGGACGCACACTCGGCGTTCAAAAATGCTGAGCGACTCCGCATGGCTCGAGACTGAGCCGAGGTGCCCTACTTCTCGCCCTCCAGCAGCCCCACGATGCGGTCGATGTCGACGGCAAAGCGAGGCCTTCCCTCGCGCTCGTAGCGGTCGAGGTATGTCTGGCACTCGGAGACAATGCGCTTGGTGTTGCTGTCGATGATGCGCTGGAGCGTCTCGTAGTAGGCCGAGCCCTCGGTCCTAAAGCGGCGCTGGTAGGCCTTGGTTATGGGGAACATCTTGATGTAGTGGATGCCGTGGCGGCAGCCGGGGCGCGTCGTGGGGCGGGGTGGCAGTGCAAAGTATTGGTCTTTGGGCACGTTGGGGGCGATGTTGGAACGCAGCGGCACGGCGAAGTCCCTGCGCTTTCCGCGGAAACGCAGCCTCACCACCACGATGCAGGGGCGATTGTGCTTAAGCATGAGCTCACGGTCGCCATCGACGAGGTCGAAGAAGTCCTGGGAGATGGATACGATCTTCATCGGTTACGCCCCCTTCATACGAAGCGGGGCCCGCATCGCTGCAGGCCCCTACAGGTGGGCGATATTCTACGCCTTGCGGCACCCCGTCGCCCACGGAGGTTAAACGTACACGTAAGCCGTACTCTGAAAGCCGCGGCTTCCGGCAAGTAGTTTATACCACGAAAGGTCGCTTTCAATGCGCATAGCTCGCAAAATAACACTTGCCGGGCGTCACCCCTGATCTTCTCGACCGTCTCCTCCGGGTACTTATTGCGTGCCACGGGCACCTCCGCCCTTGTTATCGCGATAAACATACCATGAGTGGCGTGCGGGTCGAGATTGGCTGGCGCCAAAAGAGCCCAACGGCCGTTACGGCTTCGTTAGAAACGCGCCCCACCATGGATGTTGAACCCGAAAGGTAAGGCGCGCGGGCACGGCGACTCGGCCCGCGCGCCCGGAAGAGAAAGGATAAGCCCATGGATTACATGCTCGAGACGCGCGGGCTCACCAAGCGCTTCGGCCGCGGCGACCAGGCGCAGGACGCCGTGGCCGACGTGAGCCTTCATATCCGCGAGGGCGAGGTGTACGGGCTGCTCGGCCCCAACGGCGCCGGCAAGTCGACAACGCTCAAGATGATCTGCGGGATGCTGCGGCCGACGGCCGGGGAGATCCTCTTTGCCGGGCACGCCTGGCGCCGCGAGGACCTCTACGCAATCGGCAGCCTCATCGAGGAGGCGCCGCTCTACCCCAACCTCACCGCGCGCGAGAACCTGCGCGTGCGCACCACGCTGCTGGGCCTTCCCGAGAGCCGCATAGATGAGGTGCTCGCCGCCGTGGACCTCGCGGACACTGGGAAGAAGCGCGCCGGGCGCTTCTCGATGGGCATGCGGCAGCGCCTGGGGCTCGCGCTGGCGCTGAAGCAGAAGCTC
>URVK01000106.1 GCA_900551305.1 uncultured Collinsella sp. | reverse complement strand
TGAGCTTGCGAGCATCGGGTCAAGCGCGACAACCCCGCTCACGGACAGGCCGTACTTGGGCTCGTCGTCGTTGATGGTGTGGCCGCCCGCGATGGAGCAACCCGCCTCGACGCACTTATCGGCGCCGCCCGCCAGAATCTGACCGGCAACCTCAACGCCCAGGCAACTGGGTATGCAAAGCAGGTTCATGGCATGGCTCGGCCGCCCGCCCATGGCGTAGATGTCCGACAGTGAGTTGGCCGCAGCGATCTGGCCAAACAGGAACGGGTCATCGACCATCGGTGGGAAGAAGTCAATGGACTGCACGAGCCCCAGGTTCTCCCCTACGCGGAAGACGCTCGCATCGTCGGAGGTATCGAACCCCACGAGCAAGTTGTCGTTATGCACATTGGGTAAATCGCCCAGGACCTGGGCGAGGGCTCCGGGGCCCAACTTAGCGGCTCAACCGCTCGCGGCCGTCATGGACGTGAGCCTCATGGTGTCCTTAGCCATACGAACCCCCTTCCATCAAATCAACGACTTTAAGTATACGCCCCAGGCACGCTTCCCAAGAGACCGCCGACGGCTCGAACGTCGAAGGCGGCCCCGCAAGCGCCTGCGCGATAGCATCTGCCAGTGCGCGCTCAAACAACGGAAGGTCGGTCGCCACGGGCGTGTCGACATCCGTCATACGCGGCGACGCCACCCACGTCACGGGAGCACCGGGAAGCATCGCCTCCATCCAGGGACGAACGCCGGGCAAATCGGTCGCCACAACTTTGCAGCCACACGCGAGGGCCTCGATCGTCACAAGCGGCAGACCCTCGTAAAACGAAGGCAGCACAAAGACGTCGGAACTGCGGTAGGCACGCACGAGCCCATCGCTATCCAGGCGCCCCGCCAGCGTCACCGGCACATCCGAGGCCGCGGTCAAGCGCTCGATACGCGCGTACTCGGCATCGACCCCGCGGCCGCCCACAAGTACCAAGCCAGATGGGCGGACGTCATCGTCACTCGGCAATGACACAGCTCGAACCAGCGACTCGACGCCCTTTTTAAAGCAAATCTTGCCCACGTACACAAGCGATCCCGGCTGCCTCGCCACGCTTGCGTCGCGGCAGAAGACGCGATGGTCGTAGCCCGTCCCAATCACGTGGATACGATCGGCATCGACGCCGCACACCAGGCCAATCTGCTCAGCCTGCTCAGCATGGAGCGCAAAGACGGCATCGAGCCGACGAACCGCACTTACGATGCGATCGCGTTCGAGCGCATGCGAACGCAGCTGGCGCAGGTCGGTCGAATGGCACACGGCAACAACCGGAACGCCCCGGACGCACTCGCGCGCCAATGCGGTCACCAGATACAGGTGATGGCAAAGCACCAGATCGGGCCGAAACTCAGCCACCGCCCGATCGATTGCAGCAGCAAATGCCCGCTCAAATGCCTTGAGCATCGAAGGCGTCAGGTCACGATAGCGTGTGGAGGGATAGGGCATGACATCGGACATACCGCAGATGGGAAACGGCAGCTCGGGCGACTCGAACGGTACGGCAAACACGGCAGCACGCCGGTCCAGCTCGCCTTGGGTATCACCCGGTGCCGCGCCGCAAAGCACGGCGGCGCGATGCCCCGTCTCGATCTGCTCGCGCACAAGCGCGGCAAGGTAGGTGCCACTGCCGGTGCTATCTGGTTTTTGTGCCGAGATATTGAGGATGCGCATGTCGCGGTACACCCCTAGGCCAAGGTGGCGGCGCGGACAGCCGCGCCGATCGCTCCGGCAAAGCGAGCCTGGGGCGAGGTGGTCACCGGCGACCCCAGTAGCTCGCCCAACCGCTCCACCACGAAGGCGTTCTCGCACAAGCCTCCCGTCAGGTAGTACGGACCACCCCTCGCCGGCGCGGCCATAGTGGCCACGCGCGAAACCACGCTGTCGATCACGCCGCGCGCGATGTTCTCGCGCGGCTCACCGCGACCGATCAGGCTGATGACCTCGCTTTCGGCAAACACCGTACACATGCTGCTGATCTTGGTGGGCTCGCCGGAACGCGCCAGGTCGGCCATCTGCTGCTGGGAAATGCCCAGGCGGTCGGCCATGATCTCCAAAAAGCGCCCCGTGCCGGCGGCACACTTGTCGTTCATGGCAAACTTGGACACGCGGCCACTTTTAAGCTGAATGACCTTGGTGTCCTGACCGCCCACGTCAATCACGGTGCCGTGGTCGCCAAACAGACGCACGGCACCGGTGCCGTGGCAGGTAATCTCGGTCACGACCTTGTGCGCATAGGGCACGGCAACACGGCCGTAGCCAGTCGCGATCACACGCACGTCGTCGGCAGCCACGTCATAGCCGGCTGCAGCGAGCTCGCCGCGCAAGCGCTCGGCCGCATCGACCGAGGAGAACCCGGTTGGCTGCACGCACGTCCACGCCACCGAACCCTCCCCATCGACCACAGCAGCCTTAGCCGCCGTAGACCCGATATCGATCCCGATCCCTATCATGGCTCTCTCCCAATCTAAACATCAAAGACAGCGGCGCGTTCAGGCGCCTTAGCTCTAGGTTTCTCAGGTGCCGGAGATTGCCCCGAAAGAGGAGCGCAGCGTACTTTGGGTACGCAAGCGACGGTTTGAGGGGCAAGATCCGGTGCCTGAGGAAGCTAGAGGGTTTCGATGAAGGCGGCGATGCGGGTCTCGATCTGGCCCATGTCGCCGTTGCTGTAGTCGGTCTCAATCTTCATATACGGAATACCCGCACCCTCGACGGCCTCCTGCATGCGGGCGCTCTCCACGTTAAAGGTGTGGCATGCCTGCAGCACGCTCTCCACCACGCCATCGACGTGGTACTTCTCGCACATGGCCAGCGTGTTTTCCATACGACCGTCGTTGGGCGTCATGACCGAGCAGTTAATGTCCAGGTAGCGGTCGGCAATGGCGCGCAGAATGTCGGGGGCGTCCGGGGCGAGCCTCCTGGCCCCCCGGAGCACCATGTCCGGATCGATCATCATGGCCGCCGTGCGCTCGCCCGAGCAGTCGTCCATGCACACGACCACGCCGCCGTTGGACTCGATGGTGCGACCGATCTTGTTGATCACACCGCCCACCGGGCAACCGGTGATCAGAATGCGCTTGGCGTCCGCCGCAACCGGGCGCTCGCCCGCGTCGTAGGCCTCGCGCAGCTTGGCAACCTTTTGCTCCAGCTGCTGCGTATAGGCCTCGATATCAAAGCTGAACGTACCGGCAAACATGGTGCTCATCAGGTCGACGCCGCTCATAGCCGCCGGCTGGTTGGCCTGCAGCGCAAACATGTCGAGCTGGGCCGCACGCAAGCGGTTGCGACGGCGCACGGCGGCGCGCAGGTCGTCATCGGTGATCGTGATGCCGTAGAAGTTCTCAAGCTCCTCCTTGAGCAGACGGCACTCCTCGTACCAGCCCTCGCGCTCGTAGGCGCGGTCGCGGCCCTGCGGCAGGTGCAGAATGTGCGTGCGCTTGAGCTCGTTGAGTAGCTCGTACATCTTCTTCTTGCCGTCGCAGGTGGTCTCGCCGATGATCATGTCGCTAAAGTACGTAAACGGGCACTTTTGCGAATAGGCAAAACCGTACGTCGACTTGATGAGCGGACACAGATTTGCCGGCAGCACCTTCTCGGCCTCGGGAATCACCTCATCGGACGTACCGCACAGAGCGACACTTGCAGCGCCCGCGGCATCGATAATTTCGAGCGGCGTATAGCTGCACAAAAAGCCGCCCAGGCGATTCCCCGCCTGTTTGTAATCCTTGACGCGAATAAACGCCGCCTTGCGCTGCTCGTTGAACTCCTCAAACGTGCGCGGCAACGGCTGTTCAATATTTTCCGGCATATAACTCCTAAACCTTTTAACCAACCAAGGAAACGGCTCTCCCAGGTGCCCGAGGTTGCCGTAAAAGGATCGCCGCGTACTTTGGTACGCAAGCGACGGTTTGAACGGCAAGATCGGGTGCCTGGGGAAGCCGCCGGGACGAATAGTCCTAAATGGTTTCCAAGAAAGCCTCAATCCTGGTTTGCAGTTGGCCAGCATCCTCGCCGGCGTAGTCGGTCGTGATGTGCATAAACGGAATGCCGGCTTCCTCGGCGGCCTTCTCCACGGCAAAGGACTCCATCTCGTAAAGCGTGCAGAACTGCAGCGCCACGTCCACGATGCCGTCGGCATGAAGGTCGCGTGCCATCTGAACGATGTCCTTCATACGCTGGTCGTTGGGCGTAAAGACGGCGCAGTTGATCTTAAAGTAGCGCTCGGCGATGGCGTCGAGCATCTCGTCGACCGTCTCGCCGGACTCGTCGACCAGGTCCTTGTAGTAGCGCGAGCCCGTGCAGGACTCCTCGCCCACCACGACGCCGCCGGCCTTCTCGATGAGGTTGAACAGCTTCCAGTTGGGCACGGCCATGGGCGTGCCGGTGTACAGGATGCGCTTGGTCCCCTTGGGCGCCACACCCTCGCCGGCCTCGACACGCTGCTCGCACTCAGCCGCCATATCGTTGATGGCTCCGGTCAGACGCGGCGTGTCGTCCATAAAGGCGGCCTGAACGGTCAGCAGGCTGTCGAGACCGCTGATGGGCGCTGGGTCGGCAGCGCGCGTGGCAGCGAGGCGCTGCAGGGCGCGACGCTTCTCATTGACGGCGTGGATGGCGGTCTTCAGACGCTCAGGCGTAATCGTGACGCCACACTCCTTCTCAATCTTGGCGGCGAGCTTCTTGACCTCGGCCTTCCAGGTCACGAGCGTCGACTCGTCGTGCACGTTGGGAATATCCATGACGTACATGTTCTTTTGCGTGGCAAAGAACTCGTAGGCCTTCTTCTTGCCATCGCAGGTGTTCTCGCCCACCACCAGGTCGCTCGACTCGATGTAAGGGCAGACCTCGCCCAGCTTAAAGCCGGCAAAGCTCTTGATGAGCGGGCAGGTGTTGCGCGGCAGATGCTCCTCGACCTTGTCGGTTGCCCAGTCGGCACCCGAGCACAGGCCCACGGGGATACCGTCGCAGGCAAGTACGATCTCCTCGGGCACGTAGACGCAGAACGAACCGACAATCTTGGTGGCCTCGCCGGCCTTCTTCTTGTCGAGCATCTCCTTAATACGGCCGCTGTGGATGTTGGTGGCCACAAAGTCCAGGTAGGACGTGGACTTGGGGCGATTGTTCTGCGTCAGGAACATATCGCCGTACATCTGGCCCACGGCGCCCAGCAGCATGTCGTGGTCGGCAAGATTCATGCCGAGGCTCTCCCACATCGGATGGAAATCGAATTCTTCAGCCATGACGGTTCCCCTCTCGAACCAAAAACGGATAACGGCGTTATCGATGCACGACGGACGGCGATTGCCCGGTCGTGCTCAAACCCGGAATTTTAGGGAACCTGCCTTGCGGACGGTTATTTAGTTGTGCGTCGTCTCTCCCGGAGCCGTGAACATACCTGCGGAGCCATATACAGGGCGCGCGCGGCAACGCGGCGAATGTATGTCGTCTGCGGCATGTGCGCACCCTCCTTTACAAGATAAAGTCAACTATATCAACGGTCGTCAACCATGCGAACACCGTTGACATTCGTACGACAGCGTCGTGTGCCGTCGTATAATAAATAATTATCTTTATTGATAAGAGTTTGTCATCCCTCATTCGGCGAGCGGCAAGACAAAGCCGCCGAGGCTTATATCCCCGACGGCATTACCCGGCGCTATCGACAAACCAAGTGGATCCTACTCGCATCGAAGTGCATGCGCAGCGTCTCGCCTGCTTGCGGCAGCTCGTCGACAGGCACGCCCACCTTGTTGACCTTCCACTGCAGACGCGTGGGCGCATCAGCGCGCGGCACGTCCAGCAATACCAGCCGCTCAAAGCGCGAATCGCTCACACGGGCCACATGCAAATCGTAGCTGTTACGGCCCCGCTCAACGCGATTGTCAACATGGAAATAGCTTGCGCGAACGCCCAGGTACGCCACATTATCGGGAACCGCGCGACCCACGTTAAAGGTCATGCCCCAGTCGAGGGCCTCAACTTCTTCGTCGCCGATCTTGCGCGCCCGGCTTGTGTTCTTGCAGCCCGTCAGGCGCAGCGCCGCCAGCGTCTGCGGACGGCGGACCACGTCCTCGACGGAGCCGATCTCCTCAA
>URVK01000105.1 GCA_900551305.1 uncultured Collinsella sp. | reverse complement strand
GGCCGCCGCTCGTGCCGCGCAGGTCGACTTCTTTGTGCGCACTATGCCGCAGGGCTACGACACGCGCGTGGCCAACGATGCCGAGAGCATTAGCCAGGGCCAGCGTCAGCTGCTGACCATCGCACGCGTGCTGCTCAACAACCCGGCGATTCTCATCCTGGACGAGGCGACCTCAAGCGTGGACACGCGTACCGAGCTTGCCATCGGCCGTGCCATGGACGCGCTTATGCGCGGGCGCACGAGCTTTGTGATCGCGCATCGCCTGTCGACGATCGTGGACGCCGACCTGATCTTGGTCATGGATCACGGCAACATTATCGAGCAGGGCACGCATAAGGAGCTGCTGGCTGCCGAGGGTGCCTACGCCGACCTCTATCTGAGCCAGTTCGCATAATGTGACAAAGGGACAGTCTCTTTGCCACATCACAAATAAGGCGCGCCGGGGGTGAATCCTCTGGCGCGCCTTTGCGTTGGCGTCAATGTTGTCGGTGGTCGTCCGCCTCTAGCGTTCGTCCACGAGCTTGGCGACGAGGGCTTTGAGCTCGGCCACCTCTCGCTCGAGTTCTTTGACGCGGCGGGCGTTCTCGGTGATGCCTTGGCGGTTGAGGGCACTCTGCTCGGCAGCGTCATCGGGCATGTACTCGCGATGCTGCTTGGCGTCGAAGCTCTCCTCGAACACGCGGCAGCCGTTGCGCTTGATGATGCGTCCCGGCACGCCCACGACGGTGCAGTTGTCGGGCACGTCCTTGACGACGACCGAGTTGCCGCCGATCTTGACGTTGTTGCCGATGCGGATGTTGCCGAGCACCTTGGCGCCCGTGCCCACGGTGACGTTATCGCCGAGCGTTGGGTGGCGTTTGCCGGTCTCGTTGCCGGTGCCGCCGAGCGTAACGCCCTGGTAGAGCACGCAGTTGTCGCCC
Organism: uncultured Collinsella sp.; assembly: GCA_900551305.1. Taxonomy (GTDB): domain Bacteria; phylum Actinomycetota; class Coriobacteriia; order Coriobacteriales; family Coriobacteriaceae; genus Collinsella. Next base: position 5,213 of record URVK01000105.1, on the reverse strand, counting down.
ACAATGGTGGTCTCGCCGATGACGACGCCCATGGCATGGTCGATAAAGAAATGCTTGCCGATCTGTGCCGCGGGATGAATCTCGACGCCGGTGATGTGGCGGGTGATTTGCGAGAGCACGCGGGCGAGCGAGCGATGACCGTGCTCCCAGAGCCAGTGCTCGGGCACGTGGTTCCACTTGGCGTGCAGGCCAGGATAGGAAAGGAAGATGACCAGACCGTTTTGTGCAGCGGGGTCTTGCGCCTGGACGGTCTTGATATCCTCGCGAATGGTATTGATAAAGCTCACCGGCCGCCCTCCCTTAGCGCCATGGCAATGCGATTCAATAAAGTATAGCGATTTGCTAGGGATTAAGAAGGACAATCTTGGCGCCATTGCGCTACAGATGTCAGTTATGCAAACTTGCTGGTAATGGAGTCATGCTTTTGTGGGGTTGCGCACGAGGGGGCACCGCAACCGTATACTGGTCAACTTGGACGTATCCGCGCCCACAACTGAGAGGTTTTACTTCATGGGTTTCATCAATTTTATCGCCGAGCTGCTTAAGGATCCGCGCACCGCGATCGCCAGCTGGATCGCCGCCGGCCCGCTTATGGCCTACGGCTGCGTGTTCCTGATCATCTTTATCGAGACGGGCGTGGTGTTCTTCCCGTTCCTTCCTGGCGATTCACTGCTGTTTGCTTCGGGCTTCTTTGCCCACAACGGTGGCTTTAACATCGTGGCCCTGCTGGCCGTCGCATGGGCGGCTGCCATCTTGGGTGATCAGTGCAACTTTATGATCGGTCACTTCTTTGGCAAAAAGATCATCGCTTCGGGCAAGGTCAAGGCCATGACGCCCGAGCGCATTAAAAAGTCCGAGGACTTCTTGGACAAGTGGGGCCACCTGGCTATTTTCCTGGGCCGTTTCTTCCCGTTTATCCGCACTTTTGTGCCCTTTATCGCCGGCATGGGCGGCATGCACTGGCGCAATTTTGTCATCTTTAACGTGCTGGGCGGCATTACCTGGTCGACGCTCTTCACACTGCTGGGCTACTTCTTTGGCGGCATCCCCTTTGTGCAGGAGCACTTTGAGCTGCTAATCGTCGGCATCGTTGCCGTGTCGATCATCCCGACCGTGGTCGGTCTGGTTAAGGCTAAGCTGGGCAAAAAGAACGCGTAGCTCGAGTCAGCGCGCAAACCGTGCAGTTGAGGCCCGTCACCGCTTACGGTGGCGGGCCTTTTTGCTTCGGTCAAATGAAAATACTTTAGTTAGTTAAAGAAAAACGTTTTATCCGACGCGCGTGCGGAGTACAATCTCGTGCATGCGAATCGACGTGCCATCGGCTTTGATGCTGCTCGCGTGTCCCGTCCGGCTCTACGCTCCGGGCGTGCGACGTTGCGACGCGGTCGGCCTCGGTCCTTGCGTGCGGGTTCGCGAGTATGCAACTGTGTATGTAAGGAGCGACATATGACTGTCGAGAAAAAGGATATCGATTGGGGTAGCCTCGGCTTTGGCTACATGAAGACCGATTACAGCTACGAGGCCCATTGGAAGGACGGCGAGTGGGACGAGGGTGGCCTGACCACCGACCACACCCTGCATGTCTCCGAGTGCGGCGGCATCTTCCATTACTGCCAGGAGGTCTTTGAGGGCCTGAAGGCCTACACCGCCGAGGACGGCAGCATCGTCTGCTTCCGTCCCGACATGAACGCCGAGCGTATGTACAACTCTGCGCAGCGCCTCGAGATGCCCCCGTTCCCCAAGGACAAGTTCGTTGAAGCCGTCAAGCAGGTCGTTTCTGCCAACGCCGCCTGGGTTCCGCCCTTCGGTTCCGGTGCGACCCTGTACGTGCGTCCGTTTATGATCGGCTCCGGTGACGTGATCGGCGTGGCTCCCGCTCCTGAGTACACGTTCCGCATTCTCGTGACCCCGGTCGGTCCGTACTTTAAGGGTGGCCTCAAGCCCGTCAAGCTGCGCGTTTCCGAGTATGACCGTGCGGCACCTCACGGCACCGGCAACATCAAGGCCGGCCTGAACTACGCCATGTCCCTCAAGCCCACGATGGAGGCCCATCGCGAGGGCTATGCCGAGAACCTGTATCTCGACTCCGAGTCCCGCACCTATGTCGAGGAGACCGGCGGCGCCAACGTTCTGTTCGTGAAGGAGGACGGCACGCTCGTCGTTCCGCAGTCGCACACCGACTCCATCCTGCCCTCTATCACCCGTCGCTCGCTCGTTCAGGTCGCTCAGGACCTGGGCATGACCGTTGACCAGCGTCCCGTCGAGTGGGCCGAGGTCAAGGCCGGTACCTTTGTCGAGTGCGGCCTGTGCGGCACCGCTGCCGTCATCTCCCCGGTTGGCGAGATCGACAACAAGGTTTACGGCGCCGACGAGACCGTGACCTTCCCGGCTGGCTACACCGAGATCGGCCCTGTGATGAAGAAGCTCCGCGAGACTCTGACCGGCATCCAGTCCGGTGCTGTCGAGGATAAGCACAACTGGGTTTACACCGTCGCGTAAGCTGTCTTAGCTGTCCGGCCCGAGGGCGACCCTCCTTTCCGGCGCGTCCTCGGACATGAAAGAACCTCCGCTGCGCACTTCGTGCGGCGGAGGTTCTTTCGTCCTGCGGAGTGCGCCGGAAAGGAAGGCCGCGCTTTTGTTTTGGTTCGCGCTATGTGGGGGCGGTGGCGACGTGCATTTTTGCGAGTATTCTGCAATCGAAGGCCCCTGCATACCGGCCTCGGGCAAAAAATCGGGATTTCTCGATGTTTTCTACGGATGATGGGCGGGGTTATGGGCTGACAGCGTTTGATTTGCAGGGATATTCGCGGTCTTTGGCATTTATCGTGGCGCCCGAAGCTCTTGGTTATGTTGAATACTCCTAAAAATGCACGGCGCTTAGAGGGGGACCTTCGCGAAAAAGGAAACCGCCCCGTCGAAGTATGCATTCGACGGGGCGGTTTATGCATTTGGCCGATTTAGGATGCGCTGCCAAACTACTAGAACTTGACGGTCGGGGCCTGGCGGGCTGCTTCGGCGGCCTCGAAGCCCTGGCGCTCCTTAAACTGGAAGATGCCGGCAAAGATGACAGCCGGGAACGTTTGAATGGCGTTGTTGTAGCTGAGCACGCAGTCGTTGTAGCTCTGGCGTGCATAGCTAATCTTGTTCTCGGTATCCTCGAGCGATGCCTGCAGCTGCGTAAAGTTGGTGTTTGCCTTAAGATCGGGATAGGCCTCGGCCACAGCGAAGAGCTGGCGCAGTGCGCCGGTCAGCACGTTGTCGGCTTCCATCTTGGCCTCGGGCGTGGTGGCCTTGACGGCGGTGTTACGCGCGCTGATCACGGCGGAGAGCGTCTCCTGCTCGTGCTTGGCGTAGCCCTTGACGGTCTCGACCAGGTTGGGGATCAGGTCGTTACGGCGCTGCAGCTGCGTATCGATGTTCTGCCAGGCGTTATCGATGCGGTTACGCTTGGTGACCATGTTGTTGTAGATGCCGGCGATGGCGCAGACAATCACAATGACAACAACGATGCCGATGATGACGGTAATCATGATGTCTCCGTTTCGAATGGCCGCGGCGGCATGCGCCAGCTGCCGTTGGTATAACGCTACTAGTATACCCGCAACGTTTGACCGTGCCGAACTTTCCGGTAAGCGTTGTGTTTTCGGCGGGGTTGGCACCGGGGCAAAGCGCGCGAGGTACAGGTGTAAGATATGCGACAGATTGACGAGTGTTGTCTTTGCCCTGAGGATGGCGATACCAGTGGACCTTCGCATCAAGAAAACCTACCGCGCCCTGTTCGATGCCTTTACCGAGCTTCTCGAGGAGCATCGTTTTGAGGACCTGACGGTTGCCATGCTGTGCGACCGCGCCATGATTCGCCGCACGACGTTCTACAAGCACTTTCGCGACAAGAACGATTACTTTGCCTTTTATATCGATGAGCTCATGTCGGGCTTGCCGCAAAAACAGCCCGATGAGGCCGGCGCAGTGTCTGCCGAGGACGTGCGCGCGCTTCGGCACGCGATTTTGGACGATGCCATGGATTTGATTCTGGCGCACGAGCAGCTCATGGATAACATTTTGGCAAGCAGCATGTCGGGCATGTTGACCAACGTTATTTGCGACCGTATTGCCCGCTCCATCCGCGAGCGTGTGATGAACGTGCTTGCCGAGGATGCCCTGGCCCCCGTGTCACTCGAGACGACGTCTGAGTTTGTCGCCGGCGGTATTATTCGACTTTTCACGATATGGTGGGAATCGGGCCACGATCTTGAGCGTCGACCCGAGATGGCCGACGTGGTCGATGCGCTGTTTGAGCGGACCATGACGCCGGTGCATCACTAAAAGTGGCGGAGAGAGGGGGATTCGAACCCCCGGAACGCTCTCGCGCTCAACGGTTTTCAAGACCGCCGCATTCAACCGCTCTGCCATCTCTCCGTGAGTCGTAATGATAGCATCGTTTTGAATTTGCAACAGGGAAGGCGAACGATGACGATCACCGAAATCGACGAGAAGTTCATGCGCGAGGCACTGGCCGAGGCGCGCGCCGCCGCGGCGGTGGGCGAGGTGCCCATCGGAGCCGTAGTGGTGCGCGACGGTGAGATCGTCGCGCGGGCGCATAATCGTCGCGAGCTCGACCAGGACCCTTCGGCTCATGCCGAGTTTGCGGCCGTGTGCGCCGCTGCCCAGGCGCTTGGCCGCTGGCGCCTTTTCGACTGTACGGTTTATGTGACGTTGGAACCCTGCTGCATGTGCGCGGGCCTTATGGTCAACGCGCGCGTGGGGCGCTGCGTGTATGGCGCGAGTGATGCCAAGGCGGGCGCGCTGGGTTCGCTGTATGACCTGAATGCCGATTCGCGCCTGAATCATCGGTTTAACGTGACGGCTGGGGTCCTGGCGGATGAATGCCGTGAGCTGCTGATTAGCTATTTTGGCGGTCTGCGCGGAGCGGGCGGCGCTGATGGCGGTTGTGGGGCCGATCTTGAGGCGCATGCCGCTCACGCCGCAGCGCTTGCAGGTGTCGGTGAGGATGCTGGTACGGCGGTTGACTTTGGTCCTGCGTGCCGCCGGCCCCGCCGTGTGCTGCTGGCGATTGACTCCTTTAAGGGCAGCGTTTCGAGCGCGCAGGCGGAGGCGGCGGTTGCCGAGGGCATGCGCCGTGTGTGGCCCGATGCCGAGCTGAACGCTTTGCCGCTGGCAGATGGTGGCGAGGGAACGCTCGACGCCATCGC